>CAZBKS010000021.1:0-12210 GCA_964492475.1 uncultured Syntrophomonas sp.
CACCCAATTCTTTTAACTGGGTAGTAAGATAGAGATTGCGTTCCAAATTGGAGGCATCAACGACATTGACTACCGCATCAGGCTTCTCTTCAATAATAACATTCCGGGCCACTACCTCGTCCGGTGAATAAGCAGTCAAACTATAAGTGCCCGGCAAGTCAATAACCTTAATATCATAGTCTTTGTATTTCAGACTGCCTTCTTTTCTTTCTACCGTAACCCCGGAATAATTCCCAACATGCTGGCGGGCTCCGGTCAAATTATTAAAGATAGTGGTCTTTCCAGAATTGGGGTTGCCCGCCAGAGCAATAGTAATTTTTTCTTTCAACGTTTTCCCCTCCCCGTCTATTATTCTAGGATGATGTTTTCCGCCTCTTCTTTTCTTAGCGAAAGGTGATAGCCCTTAAGCTTAATTTCCACTGGATCACCCAACGGTGCATAACGTTCCATCTCTATCTCAGACCCAGGAACCAAACCTATATCAAGAATCCGCCGTTTTATGGAACCATTACCGGTAATTTTCTTCACCCGGGCTTTTTGTCCCGGTTCCAGGTCTTTCAGGTTTCTTCCATTCATTTATAATCACCTCCCTTTCATCCAAAGCGATTCCAGTCCTATCCTCTTTGCTATACAGGCATAAGCTGCAGTCCTGCCTGCAAGAGCCACAGCTGCCTTCTTTTAATATTCCTTTAAGTCGCCTGATGATTATCGCTATTGCCATGGCTCCTATCAGGGCAACAATAAATTTTTCCATATATCTCATTCCCTTTCTGAAAATATTTAATGAAAATAACATATTAGTCATGCCTAACTTTTCAGGCAATTATCTATGTTGAAAATATGAATGCCAGTTAATCAATCTACAATTTCCTCTACCAGGATTTTTTGAGCTATTCCACGACCGACGACAACACGGCTGTTCAACAGGGATATAATCAAAGGGCCCCGTCTGTCGTTTCGAACAATCTTAATGTCTGTGCCAGGTATAAAACCCATTGCCATCAATCTTTTTCTAGCATTTTCCCCTTCGGCAAGTTTTCTTACTAATGCGTTTTTCCCGGATGAAAGCATACTCAACGGTAATATTGGACCTCTCATTACTTATACACCCCCATGTTACTAGCGATACTGCTGCGTACCAGCGGCTTGCCTGTCTCCGCTTATGTTAGCCAATCCTAACATGTTGCTTATAATAAATATGCCTTTTGATTCTCGGAGCATATAGCGGTAATATTGATAATCATTATCATGCAATGCTGTTATTATCATACTTTTATGTTCTGTTTTTGTCAAGATTATTAATTAGTTCTCCCTCAAAAATCTGCTCAGTTTAAAGAGTATGTATAAATATTTCGGCGGCTGTTTGCGAAGCATGGAGCAATCCCCTGGGAAGTCGCTGGACGCAAGGGGACGAGCGCCGCGGACGGTGCACCCCCGGGCACAACTGATGTTCGCTTATCACCTCACCAATACGGTTGCGAGACCGAGGTTGAGCAGAATGCGAAATTATTACGAGTTTAAGTTGTTAACCAAAACCCAACTCTTCGATCTACGGAACCCGGGCATATATCATGGTATAAGTAAAAAAGGCATGATACTCAGGCAGATTCAAGATGAAGTCCGGAGATTCAGGTGTGCACAAACCCTGGCGTTCTTCCCTCAGCTGAGAAGAGAGGCCGGATTGACTATCGTTCCATCGCATTTGCAATAAACTGATCATAGCCTTACGCACTTCGCTGCTCAAGGGAGCATTTATACTGCCAGCAAAGGTTCGGGCCTGAGCCAGTGGGATACCGATCTGGCTGAACCAGCTACGTCCGCGCATAAAGTGCTGGGCCGGTTTCATACTGTTACTAAACGGGGCTATTCCTGCAGGACTGGCATTCAAACTGGCTTCTAAAAAAGGGTGGCCGGGGAGCAGCACCTGCGACGACCAGGCCAGAATAAACACCAGGCCTCCAGGCTTAACTGCCCGTGCCATTTCTTTTAAAATGTCAATGGTATTCATATCACCATAGCCTACAAAATCCACACTGCAGGCCCAATCAAAGGTGTTGTCATCCCAGGGCAGCTTACTGGCATCACCTGCCTGAAACGCAACTCTATCTCCGTGAGCTTTATGGTCGGCCAGACTGCGAGCCTTGTCAATAAATTGCGGATTTGCATCAATTCCGGTCACATGTCCGCCAATGCCAATTATATTTGCTAATAAGCGGCTGACCAGTCCCAGACCGCACCCTACGTCCAGCCCTTTACTGCGGGCAGGCAAATCCAGGCTTAGCAGTGCAGTTTTCAGAACCGGTTCCCTTAAAACCTCTGATGCCAATAAATTCTCCATATATCCTGCAGTATCTTCCATGGCAGTACCTCCTGACTCGTATTGTGCTTGTTAACAGTATAGTAGATCGCGATATACTAATAAAGGACAGTAATCAGCATTGTATTACGATATCCTGCCCTTTACTCGATGGTGTTTAATTGCCAAAAACAGCTGATCCGTCTATAATTTTATCAAGCATATTCTCTATATGCTAAAATCCGATAAAAAATGGAGGCTATTATGTCTGGTCGTTTTAATAAATTGCTTTTGATAATATTATACTTTACCGTGTTTATTACTCCTGCTGCTATGGCCGCTGAAACTCAGTATGCTGATACAAGTGCTTTTCCAGAGTATTACGCAGAAGCTTCTGTACTGGAAGTTCTGTCGCTTGACGATGAGCTTTCAGATAGCCATATGATGCAGGAACAGCTGGTCAAGGTCGAGGTCCAGGATGGCAAATACTCCGGCCAAGTATTGCTGGCCCGGAACAGCCTTTCCGGCAGTGCAGGTGTAGATATAGTAGTAGACAAAGGTGACCGGGTAGTCCTGTACATCACCGAGCAAATACCTGCAGAAGGTGAAGAGGCTGAAATTGCTGAGATATATGTAGTTGAAAAGGTCCGCACCGGGGCTCAAAAAATATTGCTGGGAGTCTTCATGGGTCTCCTGATTCTAATTGGAGGCATACAGGGAGTAAAAGCCCTGGTGGGACTCGGTTTTACCGGATTTGGCATTTTTTTTGTTTTGCTGCCTGCTCTGGCCGAGGGGCGCTCACCACTTTTGGTGACTCTGCCGGTACTGATGGCTGTTACGCTGCTCACCATGCTGGTAGTAGCCGGGTTTAGCCGCAAGGCTCTGGCTGCTACGCTGGGCACGATCGGAGGTCTGTTGGTAGCAGGCCTGCTGGCAGTCCTGATTGGAAGCGATCTGGCCTCCCTGCAAGGATTGGGAAGTGAAGAGGAGCGTATGCTCCTCTATATAGAAAACGTTCATATTAATACCCAGGGCATTTTATTCTCAGGCATATTGCTGGGAGCTTTGGGAGCCATTATGGATGTTGCCATGTCAGTAGCTTCCGCAGTGGAGGAAGTTAAGAAAGCTAATCCGGATTTATCTCCGGTACAGCTTACCCGGGCGGGAATGCAGGTAGGACGGGACGTTATGGGAACCATGGCCAACACCTTGATACTGGCCTATGCAGGTGGAGCCCTGCCCTTTCTGGTGCTTTATCTCTCTTATCAGGCCCCGGCAATCTACTGGCTGAATACAGAATTCATCGCCAGCGAGGTGCTGCGCGCTGTTGCGGGCAGTATCGGCCTAATAATATCAGTACCTATAACTGCTGTACTGGCCGGAGCCCTGAGCCGCAAAAGCACTTCCCCCGGGCAGCATTATCTGCCCGGCGGCTCGCAGGAATAAACACGGGCTTAGGGTTGTGCGGTAAAGCTATAGATCGCCAATATTATTGAGCAATAGCTGCTTAACTGCACAAATTATCTTGCTTTTACAGCGAATCAACTGTGATCATGGCTGCCTCGGACCGCCGCAGGCTGAGATGGAATCCTCGTATCTCTATCTCTATCGGGTCACCCAGCGGAGCCAGCCTTTCCACCAGCAGCTCTGCACCAGGTACCACCCCCATATCCAACAAGCGCCTCCTGAGCACGGCATCCTGAGTTCCAATCTTCTTGACTCTTCCTTTCTGTCCGGGACGCATCTCGGCCAGGGTTAGAGGCAGGCTGCTGATGCCGGTTGATACTTCCTGAACCGGCAGGTTTATTCCTCGCAGTCTCTGCTCCATATTCCGAAAAGTCTCTTCACTAATAATATGTTCTATCCCGCATGCATCTTGATCTGCTGTGAAAGGCGATACAGCCAGAATATTTTCCAGAAACGCACAAATTACCTGATGACGGTAGATCACTTCTCTCCCTTTATTCAACCCTTCCCGGGTTAAATATACCAGGCTGTATGGCTCCTGCTTCACCAGGCCTTTTTTCTTCAGATCGCTTATGGCTTGAATCACACTGGGCTTGGCAATGTTCAACTTATTTGCAATATCGCTAATTCTTACTCCTTTCTGCTCCTGATCAGAAAGGTCGGTAATGGCTCTCAGGTAATCTTCCAGGGCCGGGGAAAGGGATGGGGCCATTTTCTTCACCTCCATAAAAACGGTTGCTAAAGTTCCAGTCTTTAATGATCGTTAATGTCCTGGTTAATGTCAAGCTGCCTATAAATTCTCCCTCCTCTACCGGGCAGAGTCCGGGAAACGTCTACAGCCATCGTCTTACCCTGCGCTTATAGTCAGTATACTCGGTTCCAAATACCTCCTCCAGGTGCTTTTCTTCCACTGGGATATACAGAACCTGGCATATCGTCATAAAAATTATGGGACAGAGAAAGGTCGGCAAGCTCCCTATTAATATCGCTTCACCCATCAGTATTGAAGCAAACCCCAGATACATGGGATTACGGCTGAACCGGAATGGACCTGAAACATTCAAATGACACGGCCTTTCATAGGGTTTTACGGTAGTACCATTTTTTTTAAACAGGAAATCAGCCCATATTGTAATGGCGCTGCCGAATAATACGCAAACAACACCTCCGTAAGAATAGGGGGGATAGACTAATGTTCTGGCATCTAATATAAGATACATAACAACAGCTGCTAGAAATATAATGATAAAGTAAAAAGGAGGGTTCATACGGCTGCTCCTCATTTTCATTAATCTACCTCTTTTTTTATTATTACCAGCACTTCCTAGTATCGTTAGCATATCCAGCCGTTAATATTGACCGTCTTCTCCCCTGCCTCGCCCTGCCGGTAAATTTATTGCAGTCAGAAGGCGGTGCTTAAAAAAGGCCCAAACCGAGCCAATCTTTAACTATCTTCTTTTCTCCCAATCATAATAGATAGAACCAGGGACAGTATTAAGATCATGAAACAGCTCTGAACCATAAGGAATAGAATATTTGAGGGCTCCCGATGGACAGGAGTTAATGGTTTCAATTATTTTCTGAGGCTTATCGCCATCTATGTTAACCCAGGGCCGTTTTTCCGGGTCAAATACTGTTCCCAGACTGCCGAAACAGTTGGTGTCGTGGGTACACTGCTCCGGATTCCAGTAGATCAAGATGTCTTTATTTCTATAAATTTTGCGGTAATCACTTCTTTTAACAGAGAAAGGGTTATTGGGATTGACTCGCAACTGATAGCACAACTTGGGTTCCAGGAGTTTTTCTTCTCCCAAAACCGCCCGGGTAAAATCGCGGCCGAAATCGCCTGCCTTCTCCAGTCCTATCATACCCGGGTTAAGCCTTACTCTCAAACCGGGCATGATTCTCATCCTGAGCATGCGCAGTCGGGCTTCTATATTCGGAACCGCCTCGCCGCTCCAACCATAAGAACCAAAAGCAGCAGCCTTTTTACCTTCACATTCTATCGGCGAAAGCTGGTTCAATACCTTCCAAACCGGCGGCAAAGTATCCTTGTTAATGGTAGGCGAGCCTATCAGAATTCCATCGGCAGACTGCAATTCATCAATCACCTTCTGTTCTGGAGTTTCCAGCAGGTTATATTGTTGGAGATCAATATTACCACCTTCATTAATTCTCTCAAATATTCTTCCAGCCAAGAGTTCAGTATATCCATAGGCAGTTACATAAGCTATAACAATTTTAGGTCGTCTATTCGTTAAAGCTGTGGGCTCAGCCCACTGCCGATATAGATCTATATACCTGCCCACGTTGCTCCTGATTACCGGTCCATGCCCCGGACAAATCATATTAATTTCATATCTGGACAGTTTATCTAAAGCTCGGATTACGTACGGCTTAAATGGCCCCATTATCATATCGAAATAATATTTATAGGCTGGAATAAAATCCACTTCTATCATATCATTAAATATTCTTTCATCAGCATAATGACTGCCGAAAGAATCACCACTGAATAATATTTTTTCCTCCTTGAGATAAGTATAAATATTATCCGGCCAATGCAGGAGCATAGCACTGATAAACTTCAGAGTCTTCCCTCCCAACTCTATAGAGAAACCTTGTCCAAGGATTTCATATTCAAATGTCTGATTGCATATTTCCTGCAGGAACTCTACAGCATTAGCGCTACCTACAATCTTTATTTCTGGTATAAGCTGAAGCAATTTGCTTACAGAGCCAGAGTGATCGGGTTCGGTGTGATTAATAATTAGATATTTAATCTCTGCTAAATCAACCACACTTCTAATATTATCAATATATTCATCCCAAAACCTTTCCTTTACGGTATCTATCAATGCTATAGCATCCCTGCCCTTTATCAAATACGCACCATAGCTGGTTCCATACTCAGTTTCCATAATTATATCAAAAACCCTCAAATCTGGATCCTGCACTCCAACCCAGTATACCCCCTCGGCTATTCCAACTGCAGCCATAATAAAACCTTCTTCCTTTACTATCTTTGAAATAATTATATAACATCAAACCGGTTATAAACCAGGTATTTCCATAACTTCCTTCTGTTTCGGAACATTAAGCAAGCAGCACTGTTATGTTCAATGCATCTCAATCCATAAATAAGCAATCCCTGCAAAATATAACCCCCAATTTTATTAGGAAATATTTTAACATTAAGTCCTAGTAAATTAAACAATTATGCATTATAATAATTATATTAAGGACTATTATCCCATTTTAATTCAAAGGAGGCCTATACAGGAATTGAATCAATCTCTTTTATTCGAACGCCATTTCAACTGCCCGGTCTGTGGTAAGCAATTCACATCTATGAGTGTACGCAGCTCGGCCATAAATACTGCCCAAGTAGAATCAGACCGGCACACTATATACCGCGGCCCCAGCCCGCTGCACTATACAATCGCTGTTTGCCCCTCCTGTCTGTATGCAGCACCCTACAGCAAATTCGAGCAGCCTCTCGCCGAGCATGTGGGCCATAAAATACTGGCTGCCCATAAAGGCCATAAGAACCTTTCCCTTTTTGGGGGGCCACGGGATTTAAATTTAAGCATGCTGGCTTTTAACCTGTCTATTGAATCAGCCCGCATACAAAATCTGCCGTCCAGCGAAATTGCCGGGCTGATACTTGGTATGGCCTGGATTGCTCGTGAATCAGGTAACGATGACATTGAGCAACGGTGCCTGAATCAAGCCCTGGAATGCTATATTAAGGCCTATACCAGTGAAGCAGAAGGGAAACTCTCTGATGTAGAACTGGCTTATATTATTGGTGATATTCAACGTCGCACCGGACATAATCATGAAGCAGTGGTATGGCTTAATCAGGCTCTTAACAGTAAGAATATAAAAACTTATCCTAATATAGAAAAACAGGCCCGGGATGTCTGGGCCATGATCCGGGAAAAAATGTAATACTTATCGACCGCTAATATTGATTCCAGGTTGTTGCTCTGATCCACGTAGTATATCCGGTTCCTTTCGCTGCCGGTCGCGAAACATTTGTTAGCCGATATAGAATTTGCTTTGCTGCGATCGCCGGATTTCACCATGGTTTTAATTAATGTATTCAGCTGTTTAAACCGCGTTTTTCAAACCTTTCTTCTACAGCCTAAAGTGTAAACCCCATTGCGCACACCGTAATGGGGTTTTAATGGCATCAGCTCTTAGAAAGGTGTAGAATAATGGTTACTGATATATCGTTAGACCAAGAGGATAAGATAGCTTTTAATTGACAGCATTGAAATAACTTTTTATATTATGCGTTAAACTAATTATCATATAGTGAATGAAATAAGGGAGCATTAATAATGAAGATTAAGCCCATAAAAAAGAAACTTAGATTATATGGCTTTAATAATTTGACAAAAAGCCTGAGCTTCAACCTGTATGATGTCTGTTATGCCACTAATGAAGAACAGCGCAAGGAATATCTGGAGTATGTAGATGAGGAGTATAACGCCGAAAGGCTGGCGGGGATACTGACTAATGTATCAAATATTATAGGAGCTACTGTATTAAATATTGCCAGACAGGATTACGAGCCCCAGGGGGCCAGTGTAACCATGCTCATTGCCGAGGAAGAGCTGTCTAAACAGCCTGAGCATGGTTCAGATGAATCCCCGGGTCCAGAGAGTCTTGTGGGACATAAGGATACCAGTCAAATTACGGTTCATACCTATCCCGAAAGCCATCCCTCCCAGGGAGTTATAACCTTCCGGGCCGATATAGACGTATCTACCTGCGGCCGAATTTCTCCCTTGAAGACCTTGAATTATTTGATGAATACATTTAAACCCGATATTGCAATTATAGATTACCGGGTGCGCGGTTTTACCCGCGACGTTAATGGAAGAAAATTTTTTCTGGATCACAAAATCGACTCAATTCAGAACTATATCCCCACCAGTATCAAAGACTTGTATCAGATGATCGATGTGAACGTTTACCAGGAGAATATATTCCACACCAAGATGTTCCTTAAGGAATTCAACCTCGATAATTACTTGTTCGGGGCTTCTTATGATAAAATGCCAGAAGCGGCACTGGAAAAAATTAAACAGCAGCTCAAAAAGGAAATGTTAGAGATTTATTACGGCAGAAATTTTTCCTGATCCTGCAGGTTGACATGATTTTAAAGCAGAATAAACCAGACTATAGGGCCAACAATTCTAGCAGGAGGGTTTATTTATGCAAAATGACTGAACTTGTTTTTGCTGCTGGGCTTATGCTTCCTGGGCGGTTCTTTGCGCATCAATCCTTTCGACACCGAGGCCAGGATGGAATTAGATAAGCCCGAATCAGATTTCCAGCCAATCTCCTGATTCTGTACAGGAAAAGCGTTTATACCTTACCTGCCCATGTTTATCTACTCCGTCGGTCCAGGAGGAATCCAGTTTGTTGTTGCGGGCCCAGATATGGCATATAGGTTTATGGAGTCTTTCTGCCCGGTCAACAATCTGGGCTGTAACCGAACTGTCCAAATTGCTCTGTCCATCCCAGACTACTATCATAACGTCACTGTGCTCGGCTATGAAATAGCCCGCTTTTAGATAAGCTTCCTTCCTGCTCGGCAGAGGAGAAATATTAATAATTTCGGTGGCTCGCTCAGATAACCAATATTTGAACTCTTTTCTCAATTCCGCACCTTGTTTGTCCACCCAGTAATCATCAGTAAGCCCGAAGTCATTTATATATTCGTCCCGGGGAACCGGCAGTACAGCTATTAAACGAGAATTGTCCTTTTTCAACAATTCCCGGGCTACTAGACGGTCAGCGCCGATCGCCAGCGGTGAAAAGACGGTGAGATATCGCTCCGGGAACTGCTGCTCAATAAAATCTATGGCCCTTTGAACTGCTTGCTGAAGCTTGGGCATTTGATTCAGGTCCAGATTAATATGTCCTGAAATCCCAATACGAAGCATTTCCCGGTGTCCCAAACGAGTTAAAGCATTAAATTCTTCCATGTTTACATGCATTTTCAGTATGTGATCAGGTGGCAGGCTGGATAATTCATACTTCCGTTTGTCATGCAGGCTGCTCATCTTCACCAGATTGTCCATGGAACGAGCACCATGGAGGTATTGACTTATACGAAGGAAAGCATCCAGGACCCCGGTCTCGATTTCGATATGTTCATCTGACCTTATCTGCGGAGCTGCAGTCTCCAGGTACTGTCTCAGCACAAAGGCTCTTCGAATCATATAAAGCCTGTCTTCTACGGTATTGGGATCCCCGTTAATACCCTTTATATTAATGTAAGCTCTGAGTCTGCTGGTAAAATCAGGTTTCTTGGCATCGCGATCCTTAGGGCCCCTGTCGGCCCGGAAATCCTCAAAGGAAGGCCTGGTAGCACCGGCGAAAACATATATCCCCCGGCCCAGAGGATGAGTTCTGCCCTGATCAGTAAATTCCCCATCCTGCATGGGGGCCAGAAAATACTGCAACCACCCTAAGGGCTGACCCTCGCAGGGTGTATCGAATTCATCCCAGAAGACCAGAGGGGTTTTGCCCTTCAAGTTTAGATCACGAATCTGATGAAAGGCATTCTGAAGCTCAGCTGCAACCTGAAATTGGGACAGGTTGAAAGTAAGCTGGGCATCGGTGTCTATACCCAAACCCTTGGCTATCTCCTTGATGACAAAGGATTTCCCTGCCCCGGGAGGTCCAAATACCGCTACGCCCAGCGGAGTCTCAGGCTTCTGCAGTTGCAGATAACTCTTCATGGCATTATTCACACTTCTGACCCCTTCTACTTCCTGCCGGTCAGCACTACACCATGAACCTACGATTTCAATCGGTACATCCGGCAGTGCTGTTCGAGGTCCATAGACCACAATATTTCTGGCACATTCTCCGACTGCTTCGATGTTGCGAGTGTTTTCCAGGTAATCCCGGGGAGTTGCCTCCTTCAATAGAGTATTCTCCAGTATGGTCCATTTTCCCAGTCTCCGAGGGTTGGCCGCCAGCCCCTTGTAATCAGAGAATATGCCTAGATCACCAATATTGCTCGCAGCCGGCCAAACTTCCGCTTGTTTAGTCCCATCATTTAACTCCCGGTAGGCCCGGGCCAGCATGGCATAAGGATACTGAAGGTATTGATAATTTCCTTCTTCTACTACATCGAAACCTTTTACATGCAGCAGCCGTGCCAGAGCCATCCCCTGGTATACCCCCTGCTGCCAGTCCGGGAAAGCCGGGTTACGGGTCCATTCTGCGGCAAGAGCTGCAATGACGCATGTGTTATATCCTATCATCTGGCCCGGATACTTAGCGGCGAAATCGCCTTCCTGTCCTCTGCAATCGAATACCAGGCTATTAACCTCATTCCCCACCATGACTGCTCCACTGGCACCTATAGTCACAATTACCCGTTTATATTTTAGACTATGGGAATTCTCGTTCCAGAAGGGACAATTCGAACTTCGTACCGCAGCAACAACCTCCTCCAGCATCCGTTCCCATGACAGTGATATTCCTACTTTCACCGGGCAGGATCGCAAATCACTTAATGAAGTAACAATGGTGGTACAATCAGACAACCCCAACTCTTCGATTCTGTCCAAGAGGGGGTTATCCGGTATATCGCCATACTGTCCTAATCTAAAAATAATATGTTCTGGCAGCCTATCGGCCAGTCCAGACAAAGCTTCCGGCCATCCATCCCTGGAAGTACGAAATCCCAAACCACTATCCTGGATTACCAGTAAATTTGGACTGCCAGTCAACCGATGGGACTCATAATCCCAGCACCCCGGCTCAAATTCCTGCCACTCCGAAAGACGAAACGCCCTGTCAAACCCTGGATTATCAAACTCCCTCCATAAGGTCCAGGAAGTTGTTATCCGGTCGTCCTTGGGCCGCTGCAGCAGTTCTTCATCCAAAAATAGCCCTTCTATGACCGCTGACTCTCCTGGTATTATTTCCTGCAATAATTGCAAAACACTGGCTGCTCCCCCGCCCTTTGAACTCATTCGCACCCGGGATATCTCCTGCTGCTTTCGCCAGAAGTATACTCCGCCCCTTACTACTATATTTTCGTTATGAATCCTGAACCAATCCACGGTTGGGTCGCCACACACCTGTATGAGCTGTTTCATTATTACTCCTCCGCATTCTATCAACTTTTCCCCACGAACACAAATATACCACCAGCAGAACCATTTTCTACACCAGGCCCAATAAAAACCAATCAGAAATTAGGAAATTGTTAATAACAGCAGAACTCCCTTATTTCTGATTAATTATCTCAATAAAGATTGAGATTATATATAATGTGCATAAAAGCTATTAACAATTGAAACGGATTTAACCTTCCACGTTTATTACGTTGCCCTTCCCACCTATAGGAAGAGGTCCCTGGCTCAATTTTCCAAGCAGCAGGAATTACTTTTTAATCAGATATCTAA
>CAZBKS010000022.1:0-12187 GCA_964492475.1 uncultured Syntrophomonas sp.
ATTTTAATTTATAAAGCATATTCAGGTATAATATAGTGCTGATTTTCATTATAATACACAGAGGATTATATGTTCTTTTCAGCAGAAGTTATTTTAATACCAGGGATGACCGCAGTGCAGTTATGCTATTATGCAGGGGGGGGTAGTAGTGACTGAACTCCGTAGAGATATGGTTAGAGATAGCTGGGTTTTAATAGTCAATGGAAAAGCCTTGAAACCATCGGATTTTCCTATCAACAAAAGTACGGTAGCTTCTAGATTAGGGGAAGAAATTTGCCCTTTTTGTGAGGGGAATGAAAACCTTACTACCGGGGAGTTGGATGCCTTTCGCACCCTGGGTTCGCTGCCGAACCAGCCAGGATGGCTGGTGAGGGCTATACCCAACAAGTTTGCCATGTTCAAAATGACCAAAGAAGACTTGGAATACCGGTCTTGTGGTATATACAGCCGCTGCAACGGCCTGGGCCAGCATGAAGTAGTTATTGAAACACCGCAGCATGGAATTCAGCTGCATGAACTGCCGGCCAGTCAGATAATACTCCTTATTAAAATGCTGCAGCAGAGGTTTAAAGCTCTGGCTGCCGATGCGCGTATAAAATATATTCAAATATACAAAAACAAAGGATTGTTTGCGGGTGCTTCTCAGGATCACAGTCACAGTCAAATCCTGGCTTATCCTATGGTACCCGACCGAAATAAGGGGGTACCGAAATACTTTAATGAGCATGGGCGGTGCTTGATATGTCAAATGATTGAGGAAGAGATCGGTCAGGATAGGATTATTTATGAAAGCGATCATTTTATCATCCTTAGCCCTTATGCCCCCAGGTTTTCTTATGAGGCCTGGATCATACCTAAAGAACACCAGAAATACTTTGCGGATATTGATGATGCTGAAATAAAGGACCTGCAGGCCGTTTTAAAGGGATATTTGGCATCCATGCTTGCATGTCTGGATAATCCTTCTTATAATATTATGATAAACAGTGCCCCGGTAAATGTATCAAAGCAAGATGGTTATCACTGGTACATAGAAATAATTCCCCGACTGATAATTTCTAATGCAGTTGAAATAGCCAGCGGTTATTTTATTAACCCGGTAGATCCAGAATCAGCAGCCCGAATACTTCGCAATGAACTTCTTATTGAGTTTTAGATGTTCATTTTCAGCTGCATAAGGAATATTTTTATAGACTTGAGGATTAAAATATGTTGAAATTACTGTACCCGGATATTTTCGTGGAATCTATCCTGGATATTTCCCTGGAACAATTAAGAAACAAGAAAATAAAAGGTTTTATACTGGATCTGGATAACACTATTACACTTTGGAACAGTAATGAAATCAGCGTTCAGGTAGATGAATGGTTTAAAATGATAAAAGCGGGTGGGTTTCAAGCCTGCATACTATCCAACAATGGTGAAAAACGTATTCTGACGGTGGCGAAAAGGCTTGATATTCCATACATTCATAGGGCAGCTAAACCTAATCCGCGCTCTTTTCTTCGGGCGGTACATTTAATGGGTATAAAACCGGAAGAAACAGCTGTCATTGGGGACCAGATATTTACTGATGTACTGGGAGGGAATCGGGCTGGACTCTTGACTATTCTGGTGGTACCCCTGGATAATAAGGAGTTTATTGGAACCAGAGTTTCCAGAATGATGGAGCGCCTGGTGATCCATAAGATAAGAAAGCTAAAAGGCATAAAGCCAAATATGTAAATAAATGGTATTATTATATAGGGCTACTGGTTAAGCGAATGACATAGCATTCGCTTAAATCTTACCTGGGGAGAAATGTACTATGGATATAAGCTGTCATACCAGATATCTGGCGATTATTGGCAACCCGCTGGGGCACAGCCTGTCGCCGGTTATGTACAACAGACTCTTTCATAAAAGGAAATTAAATTGTATTTACCTGCCTTTTGAAACTCAGGGCCATGACCTGGAGAAGGTGCTGAAGAGTCTGAAGACCCTTGAATTTACAGGATTTAATGTTACTATTCCTTTTAAGCAGAAGGTTATTCCTTTTTTAGATGAACTTTCTGAAGAGGCCAGAGCATGTCAGGCGGTAAACCTTATAAAAAACGAAGGCGGCCTTTTGAAAGGTTATAATACTGATGGACAGGGTTTTGTCAGAGGCTTGACACAGGCGGGAATCACCCCCCGGGGCCGGGTTATATTTATTGGAGCCGGCGGGGCAGCCCGGTCTATTGCTTATGAAATGGCCCGGTCCGGTGTGCGGAGGGTTGATTTTTTAGACATTGATTATGGACAGGCAGAGAACATGGCGGGATTTATTTCTTCTCAAGCCGGCATTCAAGCCTATCCTGCTTTAATGAACCAGGCTGCTTTTAACGATCTGGCTCCAGATACTGATATATTAATCAATTGTTCCCCGGTAGGTATGTTCCCGAAAGTAGATGCTTCACCGGTGGAAAGTTTGGCTAAAATAAAGAAAAAGGCTGTAATATGCGACATTATATATAACCCGCGTCAAACCAAACTGCTTAAAATGGCAGCGTCACAGGGAATTAAAACCATTGATGGTTTGCCCATGTTTATCAACCAGGCTTTGCTTACCCTGGAAATACTTCTGGATGAAAGTTTTGCGGCGGCAGAACTGGAGGAGGTAGTTGCTCCTTATGTTAAACAATAAGGGCTTTACATTGATTGAACTGCTTTTGGTCTTGCTTTTAGCGGCAATGTGTTTGTCCCTGTCCTGGCCTGCACTCAATAAGGTTTACCAGCATTATGCTCTGGAAACTGCATCATCACAACTGGCCTGGACACTGCGTTACGCCCGCAGCGAAGCAATGCTGCAGGGCCAGCCCTGTAATGTTAAATTTTATATACCTGTAAACCGATATCAGAGTGAAACAGATACCTATTCTCTGGCTGAAGGGGTGCAATATGCAGGGATACCTACCTTCCCCAGCCGGATAGGAAGTATTCCGGTATGCAGTTTCAGTTCTACCGGTGCCCCTGCCGGAGGAGGAACGGTAGTGCTAAAGAACAGTTTTAATGATAAAAAATATATAATAGTCAATCCAGTAGTGGGGAAAGTCAGGATATCTGACGAACCGCCCGAAAACTGGTAATGTTTTTCTTAGTATCAATGGGCAGGAGGTAGAGTGGTTTGCTTAAATTTTATACAGCCGGAGAATCTCATGGTAGAGGATTGGTAGGGATAATAGAAGGTATGCCGGCTGGTCTGCTTATCAACGAAGAATATATAAATAGGGAACTGGGCAGGCGACAGATGGGACATGGCCGGGGGGCCAGAATGAAGATTGAGAGCGATCAGATAGAAATTTATTCAGGAGTTAGAAACTGTATAACCTTGGGAAGCCCCATATCTTTCATAATACCAAATCAGGATCACAAAAACTGGCAGGATATTATGGGCTCCGGAGTATGCAATAGAATAGATGATAAAACAGTGAAAAGACCGCGGCCCGGTCACGCTGATCTGCCTGGGGCAATGAAGTATGATCATGCTGATATGCGGAATGTGCTGGAGCGGGCCAGCGCTCGGGAGACTGCAGCCCGGGTTGCCGCCGGTGCATTTTTTAAGCAATTATTGGCTGCCTTTGACATATATATTTATAGCGAGGTCATTGCTATAGGCACAGTAAATTATCCGGGGCATGAGATTAATCCTGAAAACCTGGCTGAATTTTATGGATTAGTTGAAGCCTCACCAGTACGCTGCTGCAGCAGGGAAATAGAAAGCAGCATGATAGATGCCATAAACCAGGCCATAGAAGCCGGTGAATCTCTGGGAGGATGTTTTACTGCGGGAGCAGTAGGAGTACCGCCCGGGTTGGGCAGCCATGTAAGCTGGGACCGGAAATTGGACGGCAGGATTGCCGGCAGCTTGATGAGTATCCCGGCTATCAAAGGTGTGGAGGTTGGAGATGGTATTGTTAGTTCAAGCAGCCCGGGCTCCCGGGTTCACGATCAGATTTATTACCATCCGGATCGGGGTCTGTATCGGCAAAGCAACCGGGCAGGGGGTATAGAAGGCGGCATAAGCAATGGCGAAATTTTGTGGGCTCGGGCTTATATGAAGCCTATACCCACATTAATGAGACCACTGAGCAGTGTTAACACCGAAACATGGTGTACTGAGAAGGCGGTAATTGAAAGAAGCGATGTATGTGCTGTGCCTGCGGCTTCAATAGTGGGGGAAGCTATGATGGCTTATATTCTGGCCGGAGCATTCATGGAAAAATTCGGTGGAGATAGTATGAAGGAAACCAAACAAGCGTTAAGTAGTTACCGGACTTATTTAGAAAAGGTGTGGAAATGGGAAAAAATATAGTATTAATTGGATTTATGGGTACAGGCAAGAGTACCATAGGCATTAAGCTGGCGGAAAGACTAAAAATGCAATTTATAGATATGGACCGGGAAATAGAGAAACTAACTGGGATGACTATTCCTATGCTGTTTAAGAAACATGGAGAAATAAGATTTCGCTCGGAGGAACGATTAATGTCACAAAAACTCGGTGAGCGCAGCAATTTAGTCATTGCTACCGGAGGAGGAGTAGTTCTCAATGGAGAAAATGTTGAGGCATTAAAAAAGAGCGGGGTGCTCATTTGCCTCGATGCAGATCCCGGGGTCATTTTAGATCGAGTTAACCGCAAAAAGGGCAGCAGACCTTTGTTGAAAAAGAACCTGGACATAAAAGATATAGAAAAAATGTTGAACGATCGTGAGGAATATTATTCTCTGGCCGATTACAGAGTTGATACCAGCGGCAAGGAAATGGATAAGATAGTCCAGGAAATAATTCAATTGATCAAAAAGCCGACTAACCGCAGGGTTGGGTAAGAGCAGAGGCCTTATGTCTATATGGAAAGGATGAATAATAGTGCGGGAAGTTTGGGTTGACCTGGGAGGGGACAGGTCTTATAAAATAATTATTGCAGCGGGAATTATGGAGGAGACTGGGCGACTGCTGGAAAAAACCACCGGCCAGACCAGGGTAATGCTTATCAGCAACCCGCTGGTTTTTTCCTTATACGGCGAACGGATAGTACATGCCCTGCAGGCCGCCGGCTTGAGAGTCAGCACCGCCCTTATACCCGATGGTGAGGAATACAAAAACATGCAGCAGGTTAACAACATGCTGGATGAAGCGGTTGTGGCCGGGCTGGAACGCTCCAGTTTAATTCTGGCCCTCGGGGGAGGGGTAGTAGGAGACCTGGCCGGATTTGCCGCTTCCATATACCAGAGGGGAATACGTCATATTCAGGTGCCGACCACCCTTTTGTCACAGGTGGACAGCAGTGTGGGAGGCAAAACGGCTGTTAATCATCCCCGGGGAAAAAACATGATTGGCACTTTCCACCAGCCGGCCCTGGTAATAATTGATACCATGACCCTGACCACCCTGGCAGAAAGAGAATTCCTGGCTGGCCTGGGTGAAGTAGTAAAATATGGGATAATATACGATGCCGATTTTTTTCAGCTGTTGGAAGAGAAAGCATTGATGTTGAAAAATAGAGAACAGGAGACGGTACAGGAAGTCGTTTATCAATGTGTAAAAATTAAGAGTGAAATAGTTGCTGAAGATGAAAAAGAATCCGGCCTGAGAATGATTTTGAATCTGGGCCACACCTTCGGTCATTCTCTTGAGAAACTGGGCAATTATAAAAATATTAAGCATGGAGAGGCGGTGGCAGTGGGAACCCTCCTGGCTTCATTGCTGGCCCGGGAACTGGGTTTGCTGGATCACCGTTCGGTTAAAAGAATAACCGCATTATTTGAGAAATTAGGTATACCTCTGCGCTTACCACCTTATAAACCGGAAGATATCTATGAAGGAATGCTTAATGACAAAAAAGTGAAGGACGATGTGCTAAGAATCGTAGTGCCCAGAGGAATAGGAGGATACGAGATAATTGATAACCCGGAACGAAATCTGCTGATAAAAATTATTAAAGAGGCAGCCTCTTTATAATAGCAGCATTATTATTACTATCCTGGATTCCGCTCACTTATTCAGGTTGTTCCAGTGTTCCAAAGCTTCATTTAATTCAACATAAGCGGCGTTTTTTTCTCGTAGATGAATGTAGGCTTCCATTCTGGAAATATTAACATCAATAGCATTGATTTCATCTTTTTCAACACTGAATTGTATGCGGGGGACAGTCTCTTCCCAGGAATTTCTCAATTCCATCATACTATCTTCTGCTTTATTCCAGTCTGCTGCATTTAGAGCCTGGCTTAAAGTGGTAAAATCAGCTGACATGGATTTTTTAAAATAATCTCCGCTGTTCATTATCAATGCAAAAAAGATTGATACTGTAACAATGCATATATAATACATGATCTTTTTCATAAAACCACCCTTAAAGGCTGACATGTTAAGTCTAATCCATAAATTTATCTATATACAGGGTTGCAGATGACTCATTATAGGTTGCTACAAAAACCTCGGAAGGATTATTAATCCCCTTCAAATTTAACTGCGTATCCAACCAGAGTCGATCCAATCCCGCTGCTTTCAGATTACTTTCAATAACTATCCCGCTGTAGATGAGTTCGGTACTGAGTCCGCTGACGGGCGGCGTTATCTTCAGATCAGCTGGAGTTGCACAATGGTATTCAGGTTTAAGTAGAACTGACAGCTGGCCGTTAGTCTCAAGTATTGCAAAATCTACTTGAGTGAGATCAAACACATCCTTATTCCTGAGCTGCTTAAGAAGATCAGCTATTGTATAACGTAATTTCTTCATATTATCTTCCATTATTAAACCATTTTTAATTAAGATAATGGGTTCGCCAACCAGATAGCGGTTGGCGTTTTTTGATCTGAATGTTATCAGCTGCAGAGCGAAAACTGTAACGGTCCAGGTGAAGAGACCGACCCAGTGCGGCCAGGCGCGGCTGCTGAGGTCTACCGAAAGAGAAGCCGCTATGGAACCAATAGTAATACCCAGTACATAATCGAAAAAGCTCAACTGGCTGATCTCCTGCTTGCCCAACAAACGTGCGAATACAAAGAGAGTAAAGAAACCGATCAAACTTCTAATCAGTACTACCAGAGCTTCATTCAGTCTTAACACCTCAATCAATAATAATTAACTATATTATGTGCCCCCAGAACAGTTGTAATTCAAAGCTGCAGATTCGCATCAAGACCATCCCTATGATTTGCGGCGGTGGGGAATTGACGAAATCCCATTTTACTAGTATTTTAAATTCATATATATAATAACTTCAGGGGGGAAATCATGGATATCAGAGAAGCAATTAACATTGCCATACAAGAGGAACTCAAGGCGGCTACAAGGTACCGGCGGATGGCGGGGGAAGCCGAAGATGCTGAAACCAGGCTGCTGCTGGAACAGCTGGCCCGGGAAGAAGACATGCACTATCGTAAATTGAGTGAAAGACTTAAAGCTATCAGACTGATGGGATAATTAAGCAGCATGCTCTAATGTGCTCCACCACCGCCCAGCAGTATGGTCCCCACAAAAATCAACAGCAGCACCAGGAAGAGGGGGATTCCGGCCAGGATGATTTTTTTCTTCAGGTGGTTATCTCCCTGTAGGTATTCAGCCACAATATGGGTAAGGTAGGTAGTTAAACCAGAAAATAAAATTACCGTAACAAACTGAAGCATGGGAGAAACATTATAATAAGCATCATGAGCCAGATTCTTCCAGAGAGAATGGCTGTAATAGGCCAGCACAATAAACTCAATCAGTCCAGCGGCAAATTGGAAAGCCAGGCTCTGTTTTTGTATGGAAGTATTGAGCTCCATCAAGTCGCGAATTTTATCCTGGGTAGCAATATTAGCGCGGCTGTTCATGATGTCTATTTTGGTCCGTACTACGTCGATAGCGGCCTGATGACTGGCCCGGGAGTTTTTCAGCATTTCATTCAGGTCAGCCATAGAATCCAACCGGATCAAAAAAGGGCGGCTGATTTCATCTAATGTATCCTGATTAAGGTTTAAGGCGGGTTCTGCTCTAAGTTGATTCACAAAACTCTTAACTGAGCCTTCTAAACGGCTGCGGCCTTCACTCACCATGCTACTGTTTCCAGCTATCATTCCGTAAGCCAGGGACAGCTCCTGTATTTGATCTTCCAGTTCTTCAACCTGTTTTAAGCCGCTTTGCTCACTAACCAGATGAGAGTGGAGGATCTGCGACAGCTTCCGGTCCAGTTCTGCTCGCTCCTGCTCAATTATTTTGCTGCGATCACGCAGCAGGTTGGAAATGATTCGCGTCTCTATATATCGGACTTCTATTCCGGGAAGGCCATCACCCAGCAAACGCGCGGTACTTCGATCATAGTTGTCGGGTCGACAGGCATAATAGGCGTGATGGGCAGCGGGCGTAAACCTTGCCATTTGTCCGGCCTGCATAGGCAGAAGGTGGTCTGCTTTACGATTGGAGAGGGACTGTACATTATCAACCAGGTCCGGCCAGGAAAGTTCTGTGCTGAGCAGTACTGTAGTCTGTCCCAGCAATTCATCCTGCCCCAAGCCGCTGGCTTCTATTTCAGCTAAACTGACCAGGCTCTCTGGTATTGATAATTGTTCACCCAGCATCTGAATTACCAGGACTCTGCTTTTTTCCTGTGCCAGTTCATAAAATAAATTTCCCTGACTGCTTTGGGGCTGCTCCCGGATAGCATTTTCGGGGGTCAGATATTGGAATCCAGCTGATTTCAATCTGCTCAGTACCGGTTCAAATTTATAGGCATCGTCAGATAAATAGAAATAGTATCTGAATACACCTGTTATGCCAGGCATAATTAAACCTCCCCTTCTATTTGGAACATTTTCCCGCTGTGTCATCTTTTTAAAGATAGCAAAAGGAAAAACTAATGTCCAGCAACTTACATAATGTACATACAGTTCCCCTCTCGCAACTTAGAAATAATGAACGAAGTGAACACTGGGGTATCCGCAGGGTGCATTCATGTCTCTTGCCCCCTTCCGCCAATCGTATACGCAGGGTTTCTTTGCCATATGATCTAAAGTCCTGGCGCAAATAACCGATAAATACATAGATGGCAGGCGCAGTTAGCGGGATTTGTCAATAAAAATAAAATTATGAAATTTAAATAAAAACAAAGACTAAATGTGTTGATTAGTCCTTGAAATAGATGTATAATAATGTAAAATATGGAAGTAATTCGGCAATCGCTTCCGGTATTTAAGGAGATCGTTATGGCTGTTCAAGGCAAGATGCTGGGTCAAATACTGCTCGATATGGAACTTATTTCAAACCAGCAGTTGGATGCAGCGCTTTCTGAGCAGAGCCAGAGCGGAAAAAAGTTAGGCCAGATATTGGTTCAACAGGGTGTCATGAATGAGATGCAGCTCATGGAGGCACTCGAATATATGCTGGGCATACCTCAAGTTAGAATAAGCAATATTGATATAGATCCAGAAGCAGTAAAACTTGTATCATCGAATATTATTAAACAGTATAAACTAATGCCATTATGCAGATGCCGGGAAAGCATTACGGTTGCCATGGCAGATCCCTTGAACCAACAGGCTATAGATGATACTCGCATGTCTAGCGGATTGGAGGTAATACCTTTAATCGCCAGTGTGCGGGAGCTTGATATAGCAATTCAGCAGTATATGGCATTTAATCCGGATCCGAACCTGGAAAAATTGATTGGTGAATTTACTGATGAACACTGCAGCACCGAGAGAAAGAAAAGAGATCTGCAGCTGGTAAAAATTGATTATGATGCTCCAGTAATACGTATGGTAAATTCCATTTTAACTCAGGCAGTTCATGGCAACTGCAGCGATATACATATAGAACCACAGAAAACCAATACCAGGGTAAGGTTTCGAATAGATGGTGAACTACATGAGGCAATGAATCTGCCCCATAGTTCAGAGGCGGCTATTATTTCTCGCATTAAAATTATGTCGGGAATGGACATCGCAGAAAAACGGCTTCCGCAGGATGGCCGGTTTCGAATGGAATTTGACGGCAGGGAGGTTGACTTCAGGGTATCGACTCTTCCAGCTCTTTATGGAGAAAAGATGGTGCTTAGGATACTGGACCGCAATAATGTCATTACTCAAATAGAGAGGCTGGGATTATCTGCGCATAATTGCAGAAAGATGCTATTTTTGAGCCGCCGCTGGTTTGGCATGATACTTATCACCGGCCCAACCGGTTCGGGAAAGACAACCACGCTTTATTCCATGCTCTCTGAGATTAATTCCATAAACAAGAACATTATTACCCTGGAAGACCCGGTTGAATATTCACTGGAAGGGATAAACCAGGTACAGGTAAATACCAAAGCAGGCTTGAGCTTTGCCAGAGGGCTTCGCTCGGTTTTGCGTCAGGATCCGGATGTAATCATGCTGGGGGAAATAAGGGATCAGGAAACGGCCAAAATGGCAGTGCAGGCCGCATTAACAGGACATTTGGTACTTTCCACCCTGCATACCAACAGTGCTGCTGGAGCCCTGGCTCGTCTTATCGATATGGGCATAGAAAATTTTCTCATATCTTCGGCACTATCTGGAGTAGTTGCGCAGCGTCTGGTTCGTAAATTATGTCCCAACTGCCGGATCAAATACAACCTGGATAAAGAAACTGCCATTAGGCTGAAGCGTCCTGATCTGGCCGGGCATGTTTTTTACCGGCCCGGGGGATGTAACATATGCCGACAGTCGGGCTATTCAGGCCGTCTGGCTTTGCATGAAATTCTGCTGGCAGGTTCGAGAATCAAAACCTCGTTATACTGCGGCATTACTGCAGAAAATACTATACAGGATATAGCAATCGAAGAAGGCATGAAAACCATACTGGAAGATGGAACAAGAAAAGCTCAGGAAGGGCTAACCTCGTTGGAGGAAGTTATAAAATCAGTACTGCTGGAAGGAGAAGATAATGGTAATCAATATAATGGATATTCTAAGCAAAGGTATACAATTTAGAGCATCAGATATACATTTGACTGTCTCACGGCCACCGCTTTATAGGGTTGATGGGGAATTAATATCTGCCCCGGGAGATTCACTTTTAAGCCCCGGCGATACTGAAAAACTGGCTCAACAACTGATGCCCGGGGAAGCTTCCCGGAAGGAATTCGAAATTAATGGACAGGTGGATTTTTCCAATTCATTTTCCGGCATAGGCCGTTTCCGGGCCAATATATACCGACAAAGAGGCTCCTGCGCTGCTGCGGTGCGTCTTATTCCGGTAGAAATTCCTACCATAAATCAATTGAACCTGCCTTCTATCGTATCCAACCTGGCCCTGAGAGATCGGGGACTCATCCTGGTGACCGGAGTAACCGGCAGTGGTAAATCCACTACGCTGGCCGCTATGATTAATCATATAAACGACAACCGGAAAAGACATATTATAACCCTGGAAGATCCAATAGAATATCTGCATAAACACAAAAACTCAATCATAAATCAAAGGGAAATTGGAACCGATACCTCATCGTTCAATCAAGCCCTTAAAGCTACCTTAAGGCAGGACCCGGACGTTATATTGATAGGAGAGATGAGAGATTTGGAGACCATTTCCACGGTTTTGACAGCGGCTGAGACCGGACATCTGGTTATGGCCACTCTCCATTCCGGGAGTGCTGCCAGTTCCATTGAACGTATCGTGGACGTTTTCCCCACTGATCAACAAAGACAGATCAGGATACAGTTAGCATCGTGTCTGCAGGGAATAATAACCCAGCAGTTGTTAATGAGACATGATATATCCGGACGTACAGTGGCTGCCGAAATTTTAATTGCTACCCCGGCCATTAGAAATATGATTCGGGAAAACAAGGTACACCAGATTTTCTCTGCCATGCAAACCGGGCAGGCAGTTGGAATGATTACTATGGAAAAGTCAATAAAAATCCTGTACGGCGAAGGCATAATAAGCAGGGAGGAATATGAACGCCTGGTTGGCGGGATAGAAATCAAATGAATCAATACTTATTAATCCAGGCTCTTTAAACAGAGCTTGGATTAATAAGGTGAAATAGTATATAAATAACTCAGCAAACGCTTACCTTTCTTAGCAATTCATTTCTCAAAACATGCTATTTAAGATTCTTTTCATTATCTATATATGATTCCACTGCAAAAAGGTATAATGCGCTGGCTTGGATGCATAAATATTCCGTCGCCAAGACTCCGCATGAGAAACACCAACTC
>CAZBKS010000023.1:0-12062 GCA_964492475.1 uncultured Syntrophomonas sp.
CAACACTGACTGGTCAGAACTTGAAGAAGCAGGGTTTACTTTTATAAACCTGGCCTCTCCAGAGTATCCTAATATAAAAGGAAAGGCGATATTTTATGAGGGGCATATGGATGAAATGGGACGGGCCCTGAAGAATATCGATAGATGTGTGTAATTTATTTTTTTGCTGAAGTAAAATGTGAGAAAGATCAATGTTTTTCCTTCAGAATTGTAGTTCCCTATCAAGAAGCTTAACCCCGATAAACCTATTGAAAAAGTGTACAGTTTTTTGCACAACATTCCAAAAAACTGTACATTCTAATTTTGCTTTCAAATGCTTATAAAATAATTTTCATATAAATAAAAATTGTTCTTAATAAACTTGGTTGAAGTGACCAACATTGATGGCAAAGTACTGTGCTGCACCTGGTCTGTTTGTTTGATGATTTGTGTGGTGCCCTGGTGCAGTTAACTATTTAGTCTCGATTCTTATGAATTTGCGTTTTCCTACCTGAACCACCATTCCATTTGATACCAGCAGGTTTTCATCTTCGTATTTTTCTCCGTTAACCCTTATGGCCCCCTGTTTAATCATGCGCCGGCCATCGCTGCTGGAACTGACCATATTATTATCCTGAAGGAATTTAGGCAGCCATACTTCGGGATCGACTACTTCAACCTCTGGTATATCATCTGGTATGTCGCCCTGCGAATAGACCAGTTTAAACCTGGCCTCGGCTTTTTCAGCTTCTTCAGGATTATGGTATATGGTGATAAGCTCTTTGGCCAGACTGATTTTGGCATCTCGGGGATTGAGTTCACCACTATCCATCCGGGCCTGCATATCCCTGATCTCGTTCATAGCCACCCGGGTGAGCAGTTCAAAATACCGGCTGATGAGTTCATCGCTTATGGACATAGTCTTACCGAACATTTCATAAGCTTCATCATTTACTCCGATATAATTACCCAGGCTCTTACTCATCTTTTGAACCCCGTCCAAACCTTCCAGTATGGGCATCATCAAAGCTATCTGGGGCTCGTGTCCGTATTCCCTCAGCAGATGTCTTCCTACCAGAAGATTAAATTTCTGATCGGTGCCACCCAGTTCTACATCAGCTTCCAATACTACTGAATCGTAACCCTGCATAAGGGGATACAGAAACTCGTGAACTCCAATAGGCAGTCCTTCTTTATACCTCTTCTCGAAATCATCTCTTTCCAGCATGCGGGCCACTGTATATCTTCCCGCCAGTCTTAGTACGGCTTCCAGGTCCATGCTCATCAGCCACTCGCTGTTGAAATGCACAATAGTTTTTTTCTCATCCAGTACTTTAAATATTTGATCCTGGTAGGTTGCAGCATTAAGCTTAATTTCCTCTTCAGTAAGCTGTTTACGGGTTTCTGATTTCCCGCTGGGATCCCCGATTCGACCGGTAGCATCACCTATAATTAGATGTACCTCGTGACCCAGATCCTGGAATTGTCTTAGTTTGTTTAAAACGACTGTATGTCCCAGGTGGATATCCGGTGCAGTAGGGTCAAGCCCTAGTTTGGCCCGAAGCGGCCGGTTTTCTTTTATGGACTTATAAAGCTTTTGCTTGAGCTCTTCCTCGGGTACAATCTCTGCCACTCCACGGCGAATAATTTCGAGCTGCGCATCAACCTGCTTCATTATTTTATCTTCCACAAAATAACCTCCTTACCAGAAAAAATCATAGCACAATATCCGAAGTATGTGCAATAATTAGACGAATATACACGTATTACCTGCAGGGTATTTATTACCCCTCTGTTCCCGGGCAGGAAAATAACCTTTCCCTGTCTAATGATTAAATATACTAATTCCAGGAGGCCTTATTGTATTATGAATCAGACCAAAAGAGCTAAAAGGAAACCTAAGAATTGGAAACTAGTCATGAAAAACATTATTATAATCATGCTCCTTCTTTGTTTGGCAGGAGTTGCAGGACTGGTAGGAGTTTTTGCGGTAGTGGCTAAAGACCTGCCGGAATGGGACCCGGAGCTGCTGTCAGGTGCCAAGACAACAGTAGTCTATGATGATCAACAAGAATATGTGGCGGGCCTGCATGCCGGCGAAAACAGGACTGAAGTGGGTCTGGACCAAGTGCCGCAGGACTTTATAGATGCTTTTATCGCCACTGAGGATAGGAGTTTCTACAGTCATCACGGCGTAAATTATCGCGGTATAGCGCGTTCCCTGGTTAGCAATATTACCAGCGGAGATCTTAAAGGACAGGGGGCCAGCACTATTACCCAGCAACTGGCTAGAAATGCTTTCCTGAATTTTGATAAAAAATGGGAGAGAAAATTAAAGGAAATTCTGCTCGCTTTTAAGATTGAGTCTGCTTATTCCAAAGATGAAATACTGAGTATGTATTTAAATCTAATCAACTTCGGTTCTGGAGCCTATGGCGTACAGGCAGCAGCTGAGACTTATTTTGGCAAGGATGTAAGCGAATTAACCCTGGCTGAATGCTCGATGCTGGCCGGGCTTCCCAATGCCCCTTCTTTGAACCCTTTCCAAAACTATGAATGGTCAAAAAATCGTCAGAAGGAAGTACTTAATAACATGGTGGAAGCTGGTTTCATAGACCGTGCCACCGCAGATGAGGCATATGCAGTAGAGCTTACCTTTAAACAGTCCACCTTATCTGACACCCGGTACGGATATTATATTGATGCAGTAATCGATGAAGCAATTGATATACTGGCTGCCAAAGAAATATATAATGACCCGGAATATGCTTTTTACCGGACCGGCCTAAAAATATATACCACTATGGATCCTGATATACAGGAATCTGCTGAAGAATATTTCGCTGATTCATCCCACTTTTTGCAACAAAAAAATGAGCTAGGTGAGAATGTCCAGGCTGCCATGGCAGTATTCGACCATGAGACCGGAGGCATCAAGGCTATTATGGGAGGAAGGACTTATGAGCAAAAGCGTGGTTTTAACCGGGCTACCAGCGCCTATCGCCAGCCGGGATCATCAATAAAACCCCTGACTGTATACTCCCCCGCGTTGGAAGCGGGATATATGCCTTTTTATACTTTGGATGACTCACCGTTATCCTATAAAATAGGCAACGGCGTCTGGCAGCCGAAAAATTATGATGGCACATACCGGGGAATTATTCCTATGCGCACGGCGGTAAAATACTCGATTAATACTTATGCTATTCAGCTACTGGATCTAATCGGTATACGTTACAGTTTTGATTATGGCCGCAGTCTGGGCCTGGAGCTTTTGGATACCCCAGGCACCAATGACCTCGGTCTCGCCCCTCTGGCTCTGGGCGGTTTGACCCGGGGTGCCACCCCCGTACAGATGGCAGCAGCCTATGGAGCTATTGCCAACGGTGGAACCTACATCAAACCCCACTTTATTACCCGGATAGTCGATGAAGATGGAGCAGAATTGTATCGTTACCAGCCCGAATCACACCGGGCCATGACCGAACAGACCTCCTGGCTGATGACCAGCATGCTGCGCACCGTGGTTGAATCCGGGACCGGCACCAGTGCCAGGGTTCCAGGTGTAGTTACTGCAGGTAAGACAGGCACCTCGGAAGAATATATGGATTCCTGGTTCTGCGGATTTACTCCTGCTTATTCCATGGCGGTTTGGATGGGTTTTGATAAGGAATACACCATGCGCAATTACCCACCCCAGTACCCATCAGAAACAGCCTATGGCGGCAATTGCCCGGCCCGGGCATTTGCGGCGGTACTAACTGCAGCCCACCAGAACTATAAGCCTGCGCCTCTTTCCATGCCTGGTGGAATAGTAAGTGTTTCGGTTTGTTCAATATCCGGAAAACGGCCGAGCGAAGCCTGCCCTGCCGATACCATAATCAGTGACTACTGTTTGAAAGATGCTGTGCCTACCGAAACCTGTGATCTGCATCAGCTGGTTTCAATATGCACAGAGTCAGGCAAACTTGCAGGGCCTTACTGTCCAAATGTAGAAATGCGCTCTGTGGTAATAACCGATGAGAAGAGTTCAACACCTAATAAAATGCCAACGGAAACTTGTGATATTCATACCCAGCCAACTATTACCGGTCTTTTTTCCCGGGAAGTGTACATCTGCCGTGACCCCCGGCATGAGGGCAAATTATATCAAGCTAATATTCCGGGATCTTTTGAAACCGGTGGCTGTCCAGAAGAGTATCTGGAAAAAATAACTCTTCAGCCAGGGCAGACTCTGCCCTATTGCCCGCTAAGCGATCATCAGACCACGCGGAAAAAAGCGGGCGATATTATCCAGGATATTATTGATAAGGATTAAGCAAACAGTTATTATGGATTACTAATGAAATAAGTTCGGTACCAGGTACCGAACTTATTTCATTCCCCATAAGAAAGACCCGGAGAACGAACCCGGGTCTTTCCTGAGAGGAGGAATTCGACTTTAGGAGTCTGGCTCTGTAAATGCTGTATTCGTTGTAGTA
This sequence comes from uncultured Syntrophomonas sp., assembly GCA_964492475.1. GTDB lineage: Bacteria > Bacillota > Syntrophomonadia > Syntrophomonadales > Syntrophomonadaceae > JAAYJK01. The sequence goes on from CAZBKS010000023.1 coordinate 4,461, forward strand.
TTCATTATATTTATCGACCTGGCAATATAAGACCTTTAATTATTGGCAGCTAAGTTTAATAAACCCATGATTTTATTATTTTCTTATCAATTAACACTGAAAAACTGCTGCTCTTTAAAAAAAGTATGTATAAACCAGGAAATGAGCGGCTGTTGCTGCCCATGTGGAGTTGCGGAGGCGGTATTTTTATACATTCTATAATACCTCAACTGAATTTTTCAGGGGGAATAATTAATGTTGTGGGAAGTCTTTAGAAAGACCAGGGTGATTCAAAATAACAAGGCTGGATGCGTCTTTTGGAGAAAAATGAAGAGGGGCGTTTATTCCCCTGCTGTTTATTTGAATTCTACTACGGTTACTCCATGCCCTCCCTCTTCCGGCAGTCCATCTCTAAATGCCTTAACTTGAGGATGGGTCTTTAAATATTTCTGCACTGCGGTTCTCAAAGCCCCGGTCCCTTTACCGTGAATTAGTCTTACCGATTCAAGCCCTACCAGCAACGCATCAGCCAGATATTTGTCAATCTCCATAATCGCATCCTCTGCCAGCTGGCCTCTTACATCTATTTCTTTAGATATGTTGCGTGCTTTATCCAGAAAGCTTTCACCACGCCAGGGTGTTCCAAGTGGAGCTGGAGTATCAAGTTTGACCAGATTTTCAGGACGCACATTAAATCTCATACTGCCTACCTGAATGCTCAAGTCTCCCAGCGCTCCATGAATGCCCAGCACATAGCCCTTCTGGTTTATATTTTTTATAAGCACATAATCTCCTGTTCTTATCTTCTGGTCTGACCTTTCCTGCTTCATCTCATCAGGATATTTATGGCCTATGATCTTCTTGATCTTCTGCCTTTTTTCCTCTATCTCATGCCACTTGGGGGGGTTATCCTTGTCTTTTATAAGGTCCTTAAATTCCTGCAGTGCCTCCCCGGCTTCCTGCTTGACCCGCCTGAGTTCCCGGGCCGCGTCTTCCCTGGCTCGGGCTATTATTTCCTGTCGCTCCTGTTCGAAATCTTGTTTCGCCTTATTGATAATCTCTCGTTCCTTTACAAGCTCCTCTTTAATCTTCTTTACTTCTCTACTCTCTTTATCCAGCGTGTAATGGCTTTCTTTTAACTGCCTGATCATATTGCCCACTTCCATTTCCCTTTGTGGAACCAATTCCCTGGCTTTCTGGACCAGGTTGTTACTCATACCCAATTTAATCGCTATTTCGAAAGCATTGCTCTGTCCGGGCATACCAATAGTCAATTCATAGGTAGGCTGCAGGCTTATCGGATCAAATTCTACACAGGCATTTTCAACCCTGCTAGTCTGATAGGCATAATTCTTCAATTCACTCTGGTGGGTGGTTACTACCACCTTAGCCCCCTTATCCCGTAATTCATCCATTATTACATGACCTAAAGCCGATCCTTCGACTGGATCAGTACCAGCCCCCAGTTCATCCAACAGCACCAATGATCTGCGGTCAGCCCCATCCAATATTCTAATTATATTGCTCATATGTGAGGAGAAAGTGCTTAAAGATTGCTCGATGCTCTGCTCATCTCCAATATCTACATAAATAGAATCAAAAAGTGATATCCGGCTCTTTTCCCGGGCCGGTATGTAAAGGCCGCTCATAGTCATCAATACCAGCAGCCCAATAGTCTTCAAGGTAACCGTCTTCCCCCCGGTATTAGGCCCGGTAATAACCAGTACATCAAAATTTATACCGAGTTCCACGTCTATCGGCACCGCTTCCTGCCCCAGCAGGGGATGCTTGCCCCGGTATATTTCCAGGACCCCTCTCATATTGGTAACCGGACGATAGGCATTCATTTTGTATGCCAGCCGGGCCCGGGCAAAGACAAAATCCAATAAAGCCAGTACCTCCTGGTTTCTATCCAGTTCCTTAACCATAAACCCTATTGAATTAGAAAAGCTCCTTAATATTCTCTCGATTTCTCTCTTTTCCTCCATCTGCATGGAGCGCATCCGATTATTCAGGTCTACCACCGGCAGAGGTTCAATATATACCGTGGCTCCGCTGGCTGATTCGTCATGGACTATTCCTTTTACCATGCTCCGATTCTCCTGTTTAACCGGCACCACATATCTTCCATCTCTTTCGGTTACCAGTGCTTCCTGTAGAATTTTTTGGTTATCACTGGAGCGAATGAAGTTTTGCAAATAATCTTTAATGCGGATGCGGAAGGTGTTAATCTGATTTCTGATTTGCTTCAGTTCGGTTGAGGCATCATCTCGCAGCTGTCCGTCTTCTCCTACCGCGCGGTCAATTTTCTGTTCCAGTTCCCGATCCTGGGTCAAAGAAGCACAGAGGCTGGCAAGCAAGGGATATTTACCACCCTGGACATACCTGACGGCCATGCGGGAAGCATATAGCAGCAAATATACATCCCGGAGTTCGGGAGCAGTCAATATTCCGCCTACCCTGGCTTTGCTCAGATGCCCATTTAAGAGCTTAAGGCCGCTCAAAAAGGAGGGCTCCCCAAAGCGCAGTGCTTCCATAGCTTCCCCCGTCTCATCCAGGCGCTTGTTGACCGATTCAAAATTATCAACCGGTATCATAGCTCGGGCTCGGGCGGCTCCTCCTTCGAAAAGAGCCAGTTCTGCCAGCATACTGCGTATTTTATGGTATTCCAGTTTTTCCAGTACTTTTTCTTCAATCACAACTATTCACCTTCAGTTTCCAATCTGCTGCAGCCTATATCACACCGCGGTAATAATGCCCCCGGGTAAAGGGAGAAGGAGTGGTTTTCTCCAGCTCTATACGATATGACTGCAGGTCCTTTTTATTACCGTTCAGGATGTCGTCCATCGCCCGTCGATAGAATTTGACTACCATTTCCACTTCTCGTTCCCGGGCGTGACGGGCTTCTATTCTAAGTCCACCTGGATCCAGGGCCATAATCTTATCTAAATCATCAATCATGCACAGGGTGCGGGAATTAAATACATAAAATCGGCAGTAGGTATCAGTTTCGACTGGGAAGGAATAGCCCAGGTCGTCTTTTATAGCGTAGCTATCCAGATGGCAAAAACCCTGACAGCGATCAGTTCCATCTCCCAGCAGACCCTGCAATATACAATACTGGGAGGTCATCAAAACCAGTTCACCATGGACGATAACCTCACCGCAGTTTATTTCCCGGATATTTTTTAGGCGGTTATAGTTCAGCTCGGGAGACATACAGGCTCTTTCTGCTCCCTGCTGAAGCAGAAAACGCAGGGAATAGGAATTTAAAATGTTCAAGCTGTAATCCACCCTGCTATTTATACCATTATTCAAAGACCAGTTCAAGGCCCCCATATTGCCAGCCATTATGGTATTAAAACCTGCTGCTTTAAGGCCTTCCCAGGGTTCACCTTCCCCGGTTTTTTGTATGCGGGGCAACACTGGTATCAACTGGCAGGAATAACGGTCCGCATATTGTTTAAGATCCTTCAGTTCTTCAATGGTGATTCTCTTCTTCTGGCCAATCCCCGCCAGGTCAAAATAGACCGTATCAGCACCTGCTTTAATCGCTGTATAAGCCTGATCTGTCCCACTTACTGCAATAGTTAGTTCAGGATTCGTATGGTTTCTTAACCTCTTGTTCAGCGATAAATATTTTTTCCGATTATTCCTGAACTCTTCTATTTCCTGTTCACCCTTGCCACGAAGGTTAAATCTCAAGTTCTTTAAGGACTCTACCGCCCGCCGCCTGGTTTCATTAATTTCGCTGAATGGTACTATTAAGTCAGCATCAGCCTGGTATTCAAAATCCCCTAAATAAAAGGGGGTGTTGCCCAGACGATCAATTTTGGATTTGAGTATCGATTCATTAAGAGGCTGGTTCTCAGCTCGTTGCGCCCTGCTTTTTCCATTTTCTTCTATCTGATGGCCTTTTTCGTCAGTCAAAATAAGCCTGAGCGGCTGACCTTCTTCGAGCACCGCTTTTATATTTACCCGAATCATTTGTTTTTGAGCATCTTTCATGCTGAGCAGGGCTTCTGATATGAGTTCTTCATCATGGGTTTTAAAAACCCGGTCCTGAGGTGACGCTTTTTTATCCAGCCGGAATTCTACGGTGTCTCCGGGGTGGGCGTGTTCTGCCGGTATACCCCCTATGGCCATGCTTTTAACAATTAAAGCGGGGTTTTTCCCTTTATTAACCCATATCTCCAGACCGTCTCCCAAATTCACCTTATCGCTCAGTTTTACAGCAGTAACTAAATCTTTATCCTGGGCAACTACCCTGCCTACATACACCCCCCGATTATTAGGCCTTTTACTGCTCAAAAAACTACTGCGGTCAAAAACAAAATACCCGCTGCAGAAGTTGCGGTTAAATATTTTCAACAGCCTGTCTTTTACCTGTTTTCCTGGTCTATATAAAGGCTCCTCCTGCAGCATGTCCAGGACTTCCCGGTAGGCCCGGGTTACTACTGCAACATACTCGGCCCTTTTCATGCGACCTTCTATTTTTAGAGAATCAACTCCTATATTCCTTAGTTCAGGCAGGTATTCTACCAGGCATAAGTCGGATGGGCTCAATAGGTATCGTCCTTTATCAGCTGTATTAATCCGCTGGGCTGATTTCATGGAATACAGATCATAGGGAAGACGGCAGGGCTGGGCACATCTCCCCCGATTTCCGCTCCTTCCTCCCACCATGCTGCTGAACAGGCATTGACCAGAATATGAGAAACACAAGGCACCATGAACGAATACCTCAATCTCGATATTTTTGGCTGCCTGTTTAACCGCCTGTATATCTTCCATTTGCATTTCTCTGGCCATTACCACCCTTTTTATTCCTTGGTTTTCTAAATATTGGGCTCCTTCTGAATTATGTATCGTCATCTGGGTACTGGCATGTACCTTTATTTTAGGTATTACTTGGCGCAGAGCATGCATAAAGCCCAGATCCTGTACAATCAGAGCATCAATGTCCATCATATACAGATTCCAGGCATAATCCAGCGCGGGGCCAAACTCCTCATCGTCAATAAGAGTATTGACTGTAACATATATTTTGCGATCCCTGCTGCGAGCGTATTCAACTGCCCGAGCTATATCTTCATCGCTGAAATTCTCTGCTGATTGACGGGCGCTGAAGTTTTTTCCACCCAAATATACTGCATCTGCACCATTTTCTATGGCGGCATATAAGGCCTCCTGGTTACCTGCCGGTGCCAGTAACTCCATATATTAATATTTCCTCCTTTAAAAATAATCCCTCAAAAGGGCGGATCTGGGTTCAAGCAGAGTGGAGCGGGAAAGTCGATTCAGAATCGCGCTGCATTTCTTCCTTCCATGAGACCACGCCGCATCTCCAGAGCAGGTATTTCCACCGGCTGGTGAGGCCTCAAACGGCCTTGAATGAAGAGCCTGCCCTGCCTAACCCACAGGTGCCTTTACACGGAAGCTCTCAATGTGTCAAAACCATCCCGTTTAACCCTGATTAATCCGGCTGCAGGTATAATTTCCAGCCCATTTTTCTCCAGTTCGTCTAAAAAGAGATTAATCCCCAGGGAATCGCTGGCCATATGCCCGGCAATTACTACATTGATATGGTTATCCCGAGCTGCCTTGCGATGGTTATCGGCCATATGCATACCAACAATGGTCCCTACTCCGGCAGCGGCTAATTTCTCATAAGACTTCACTGAACCAGCCGTCCCTCCAGTCATTTTTAAAAATATCTTGCCGGCCCGTCTCTTCTTATCCCCGGATACGATAGCCGGCCCGGCCTTAAATCTTCTAGCCTGTTGATATTCTGGTATCCCCATAAGAATATCTATAACATCCTCAAGCGTTCTATAAGGGGTTTGGGCAAATAATTTTTCCAGATAATGGCTGACCATGTTATCCGCCGGCGAATGTACGCACATAAACGGAATATCCAGCAGCCTGGCTGCATCTACTGCCCGCTGGTGATTAAGGGGCATCAGCCCTCTTTTTACTTCAGAAATACGATCCGCCATGATCCCTTCGGCAATGTTTATAGGAACCCCAGCTCCTTCCATCATATCGGACTGAACATGCATAACATTGTGCAAATCTGCCTGGGCTGAACCTTCCGGGTGATGAGAGATAATCATATCTATCTTTCTCCCCTTCTCCCTTAAACGATCTACCAGCAGTATTTCCGGAGTCTCCATATCTATCCCGCAGATTGCTGACTTGACCACCTCTTCCCCCTCGCCGAACAACAGTCGGGTGTCATTATAAGGATTGGTCAAGTTTTCCTCATCATAGAATATTTTTTCATCGTCATTCATTCGTTCATATTCTTTTTGCCTTTCTTCCAGCAGACGGTTGACTTCGTCCCCTCGGGGATCAAAGGTCTTGCCCATTTCTACTGCCAGTCGGTATACTTCCTTAAGTTTCATCAGCTCTGCCTCCTCGCTTATTGCTTTTTTGGTGCCATCCTTACATCCCGGCATATATGAGGTCCAAAACAAAAGGGGTTACATCCGTCAATGAGGATATTCGTGAAAAACTGGTTCTTTCCAAATTATTATTAATCAAAATGGTCGGCACTCTATTTACGGTATGCCCTTTGCAGGATAGATCTTCCAGATTGCCATGGTCACTGACTATTAGAACCATAGTATCTTCCAGGTTGGAGTACGCAATACAGGCGGCTATCATTCTATCCAACATCTGATAAATTTCAATCGCCCGCGCCATGTCTCTGGCGTGACCGGTTTTATCACTGATAAAATACTCATAAAGAGTGAAATCATGCTGTGCTGCCAGTCGGGCCAGATTTTTTCCGGCCTGTTCCGGACTTATTTCCTTCACTTTATATCCCCACTCCACCAGCATCCGGTTGGTGAAATCCTGATATACAGCATTGCCGCAGTTGAGATCCTCTATACTTCTCAGAGGCTGACCTGAACCAAGGGCTACCAGGGTGGAGGTAGAATGAAATGCTTTTCTCTGCTGAACCAATTGGAAGTATTCTTCCCGGTAAGCGTTAGCAAAAGTCACCTTTTTACCCCTGTCCGCCAGGAGTTTCATGATGCCGTTATTACTAATAAGTTCCCGCAGATCACGATTAGGATAAGCATTTACATGCCGCCCCACTTCCTTGGCAGCATTGATTCCGGTCCACAGGGTAGTCTGTCCCGTAGCACTCTGGGGAACACCAGGCACACCTAAACAAGCATCAGTAGGTATCATCACGGCCCGGTTACCGCTCACCAGGCCAGTGCCGGCATATAAAATATGTCCACCCAGTATGCTGTCCAAAAACGGGGTCCGGGCAAAAAAATATGGGTTTTTCTCCCCTTTTATCCCCAGACCGAAACCATCTATAAAAATCATCAGTACTTTCATAATTACCCGCCCACCGTGAGACTTTTGCGTACTGCTTCGCAGCTTGCACTACCATATTATATCATAAAGACTGTCCTTTGGAATTGAGCCGATCTTCGATGCTCTCAACTTTGCTGCCGATCAACTTCAGCCCTTCTTCTATGCGCAGCAGGCTCTCCGTTATTGATACTGGAGCTGATTCACTCCAGCTCTCCCGCTGCTCGTTTTGAAAAAAATCCCCCCTACTGGTAGGCTGGATGGTTAATATTTCGCTTCTTTTCAGCG
>CAZBKS010000024.1:0-11800 GCA_964492475.1 uncultured Syntrophomonas sp.
TCAACAGCTTGAGGAATTAGGAAATAAAGCAGGCATATGGAATCTCTTCCTTGACAAGGTGGCATGAGTTTTTTAAAATACCTTAATAGGTTAATTACGGTTAATACTTGGTGTATCTAAATAAAAGGATTTCCAAGCGAGGGGGAACTCGCTTATTAACTTTATAGGTTAGGAGCGATTGGATGGCGGAAGGAAAAGATATTTTATTGACCAAAGAGGGACTGGAAAAGCTGGAATCAGAATTGGAACACCTTAAATCAGTGAGAAGGGAACAGGTGGCGGAACGTATCAAGCAGGCTATCGCTTTCGGGGATATATCGGAAAATGCTGAATACGAGGATGCCAAAACAGAGCAGGCTTTTATCGAAGGTAAAATAATAAGCCTGGAGAATACTCTAAGATATGCCCGGCTGATGGAAGAAAGGGATATTAGGACCGATATTGTTTCGCTGGGTTCCAAAGTTACTCTGAAGGAAATGAAATCAGGTCGGGAAGTAGTAGTAACCCTGGTATCATCTGTAGAATCGAAATTGAAAGACGGCAAGATATCCGATGAGTCTCCGGTTGGAGCTGCTATTCTGGGCAAAGCAGTTAATTCCGAGGTTAAGGTTGAAGCGCCTGCCGGCACTATTAATTATAAGATAATGAAGGTTGACAGATAGTCGTCGTATTTAATAAGGCGGACTGCTGCTGGACGGGCTGGAGTCTTGTTGACCCAGGCTGGAGGAAGGATGCAGGTACCAGTTTTGAGATAATATTAAGGAAGTGTTTGGATGTCGGGGCAGGAAGAAAATATTAATGAACTGAAAAGGGTAAGATTGGAGAAACTTAAAGAGCTTCGAGAAATGGGAGTAGACCCTTTTGGAAGCAAATATGAGCGCAATGCAATGGCGCAAGAAATCGTAGATAATTTCGCTGCTATGGAAGGTAAAACGGTAAAAATAGCCGGGCGCATGATGTCAAAGCGCCGTCATGGCAAGGCTGGTTTTGCTAATATGCAGGATTTATCCGGACAGGTACAGCTCTATTTCAGGAAAGATGATTTAGGAGAAGAAAAGTATGAGCTGTTCAAAAAGCTGGATATGGGCGATATCCTGGGTATAAAAGGAGAAGTATTCCGCACTCAAAAAGGTGAGATTAGTGTACACGTTAGAGACTTGACCTATCTTTCCAAAGCCTTAAACCCGCTGCCGGAAAAATGGCACGGCTTAAAAGACGTGGAATTACGATATAGGCAGCGCTATGTGGACCTGATAGTTAATCCACAGGTAAAGGAAGTCTTTATTAAACGCAGCCGGATTATCAAAGAACTCAGGAATTACCTGGATAATCGGAAATTCCTGGAGGTGGAGACACCCATGATGCAGCCTATTGCAGGAGGCGCAGCCGCCCGACCATTTATTACCCACCATAATGCACTGGATATGGACCTGTACCTGCGTATCGCTCCGGAGCTTTATTTAAAGAGACTTATTGTAGGTGGTCTGGAAAAAGTCTACGAGATCAACCGTAATTTTAGGAATGAAGGCATATCCACCAAACATAATCCGGAATTCACTATGCTGGAGATTTATCAAGCCTATGCTGATTATGAGGTGATGATGCAGCTTACCGAAGATTTGATATCTTCGGTAATGCTTAAGGTAAACAGCAGCATGGCAGTCGAATACGAAGGGCATCTTATCAATTTTATGCCCCCCTGGAAGCGCCTGACTATGCTGGAGGCCATAAAAGAGTATACCGGCCTGGACTTCAATGAAATAAAAACTGACGAAGCAGCTGTGGCCGCTGCCCGTCAGCTGGGATTGGAGATGGATGATACCAGCTCCCGGGGAGAGATCATCAACGAGGTTTTTGAAGCTTATGTAGAAGATAAACTAATTCAACCTACTTTTATCTACGGGCATCCGGTAGAAATATCCCCGTTGGCCAAAAGAAATGCTGACCATCCGGAATTGACGGACCGCTTTGAGGTTTTTATCATGCAGCGGGAAATTGCCAATGCCTTCTCCGAATTAAACGACCCCCTGGACCAGAAAGAGCGTTTTCTAAAACAAGTTGAAAAGAGAGCCGGAGGAGATGCGGAGGCCCATATGATGGATGAAGACTATATAAATGCACTCGAATACGGCATGCCCCCGGCTGGAGGTCTGGGAATAGGCATTGACCGGCTGGTGATGATCATGACCGGTACACCATCCATCCGGGATGTTATTATGTTCCCCACTCTTCGTCCCCGGGAATAAAACACATGGGACAAGCAGACAGGGAAAAGGGACCTGTCCCCGTTTCGCCCAGGCTATTAGAGTAGACCTCAAAAACCCGGAGTATTCCCGGGTTTTTTATGGTGCGGCTTAACTTCTGTACTTATGTCTGCATGAGGCTTGGACTGGCATCAGATTAAAGGATTTGCTATAGTATATTAGAGTACATGATGGCAAGTCAGACCTGGAAATGCAAGCAGGGGTCAGGCAGGATTTTACGGCAGGGAGGAAGCAGGGTGTTTAAACATAGTCTAATATACAGATTGCTCAGCAGCAGCCTGACTCTGGGGTGGATGGTTTCAGCCCAGGAAGAAGAGCAGAAAGATTATATATCCCTCTCTTATGGTTATCGTTTGAGCAGCCGGCTGCTAAACCCTCTTTTAAATATATTATACCGGTTGGGAGATGCTCTGCGAAAGCTGGGAGAGTGCAGTATTGCCGGGCAGGATCTCCTGGGTTTCCTGGGTATTCTGGTTTTTTTCTACTTTACCTTTGATTTAGCCTTGAACGACTACAGCCTGCGCCGGACGATTATGGAGGCAGTAATGGCCGGAGGCGGACTGACTATGCCTCTCATCAGGAAAAACCCCGGCATCTGGCAGGGGAGCCTGATCTTGTCTTTCTTTCGCTGGTGGGAGACCAGCGATTAAAATCACTCAGGCAGGGGACCTGAATTTGGATAAAGAAATGCGATCTGGATGGAGATTAATCTTCCCTGATCTGGATTTTTTTAACCGAATCGGAACCAGTACTGGGAAAGGAAAAGAGCCGATATGAAGCAAGTTGGGGATAAGAAGCGAATACTTCACTTTATAGGTGGGGGAGAACTGGGGGGGGCGGAAGAATTACTTTTAACCCTTATGAAACTTCTGGACCAGGAACGATACGAAGCCCAGCTTATCTGCTTATGTCAGGGGCCTTTCGCTGAGCTGGCCCGGCAGCATGGATTCAAGGCTGCCGTAATCCCCATGCGGCATAAATTTGATCTATCCACCATCAAACCAATACGGCAATACCTTCATGAAAACCAAATCGATCTGGTTCATACCCATGGGGTCAGAGCCAATCTAGTAGCACGTACAGCTGCTAAAAAAGAAGGTCTGCCAGTGGTTACCACCTTTCATAGTGTGCTTCGTTATGATTATGATTCGGTTTTCAAAGCCCTGCTGGCCAAATATCTGACTATAGTTACAAATAAATATACCGATAGATTTATTGCCATATCGCGGGCTATTAAAAAAGAGATACTGGAAATGGGAGTTCCCGATAATAAGATTGCAGTTATACATAACGGGCTGGATATCAGCAAATATGCAGAGCCTCGAAACCCTTTGGAGACGGGGAGAGAATTGGGACTGAATCCGGATAAGTATACCGTGGCGGTGATAGCCCGTCTTCACCCGGTCAAGGGCCACCAGTATTTTTTACAGGCCGCGCGGGAAATCTTAAATAAAGGAGTTAATGCCCAGTTTCTGATTATTGGTGAGGGGATTTATAGAGATAAGATCAAGCTGTGGATTAAAGATCTGGGACTGGAGGAAGCTGTGATCATGCCCGGTTATTACAGTCCCATCGAAAATATATACGGTCTGTGTGATGTTCTATGTGTGCCTTCCCTGATGGAGGGGCTGGGGATGGTGGTATTGGAAGCCATGCACTTTAAAGTACCGGTAGTAGCCAGTAATATAGGAGGGATAAAGGAAATAATTCAGGACCAGAGCAACGGTCTGCTGGTTGAGCCCGGTGATTACCGGGGACTGGCCCAGGGAGTAATAAGGGTGCTGTCAGATAAAGACCTGGCCCAATACTTAAAGGAACAGGGGCAGGAAACCCTGCCAGCCTTCTCACCTGAGAATATGGCCCGGCAGGTGGAGGAGACCTATCTCTCCTTGCTATGACAGGGATATCTCTAACTGTCTTAGCCCAGGTATTCCTGACTTTAGGAAAAAACAAGCTTAAAAATCCAGGAAACGTCTAAAAATCAACAGTTTTCATAAACGTCCTATTATTTGAGATTGATGGTCTAGTTCAACTTGGTAGATGAGCAGAACTTTATCAGTGTTATATTTAGAGAATTAATGACAGGGCCAGATGAGCATTTTCTTCGGCCCGCCCCCGCATTTCACAAGCCCGGGCGGCTATTTTTTCCTTGAGCAGATGGTTCTGCAGCAGGTTTTCAATCTGTCCTGCCATGGCCTCAGTACCCGTCGGCAATGGCTGAAGATCAAAAGACTTGAGAAAAGCGTCAATTTTGGGATCGTAGGAAATTCCAGCAAAGGGAATACCCCGATTGGCGGCAAATATTAAGGAATGCAGCCTCATGCCCACCAGTAAATCAAAATTGGAAATTAGAGCTATATGCTCCATACTGCTGAGATTTTTATCAATGATAAAGCAGTCCTTCTCCATTAAATCAGCTACTCGTCGGGATTCTGCCAAATCATGGGGATAGTCCATGGGTATAAATATTACCTGGCAGTCATCTTCCGCCAGGGCATCCAGAACCCGGGCTAGCTCAACCTGATATCCCTCCAATGCCTGCCAGTATCTAACCGAAACTCCTACCATTTTGTGCGGTGTAATGCCGTTTTCCTGCAGCAGCTTTTCAGCCTGCTCAAAATCAAGTGCAGAAGGCTCCAGAGCGAAAACCGGGTCTGCCGTAACTTTTATGGGAGGACGGTTCACCCCCAGTTGTTTCAGTAAGCTCCAGGAATCTTCATCCCGCAGGGTAATATAATCCACCCGGTTAGCTATGGCATGCATCAGGAATTTACTGAAATGGCGGTTAATAGGGCCGATACCTTGAGCATAAAGAATTACCGGTTTCCTCAGCACTTTGGCCAGGGCTACGATACTGATGTAATAAGGCAGGGAGCGAGGTCCGGTAACATCCTGCAGGAGGCTGCCCCCGCCGCTGATCAACAGGTCGCTGGTCAACAGCTCACGGGCAATAACCCAGGGATTCATCCGGTTAACTGCCCGCAGGTTGTGAAGATGGGCAGTTTTTTCCGGGGAGCCTGAGAAAACCACAAAATCAGCCCGGGGCTCAATGTCTTTTATGGTATGGCATATGGCCGCCAGCAATGCTTCATCTCCAGCATTATCGAAACCATAATATCCCGAAAGTGCGATTTTCATTAACAAGCTCCTTTTTTGATCTGACTTGTTGGTTGATCCGATAGCAGCCGACTTGTTTGCTCAAATCAAGACCAACGATAAGTTAATTTATATATTAACACCTCATGTATTGAGACCACAACCAGCCCTGAAAACTGGCTGAGGGTGGGGCTGAAGGCTTAAGAACGCTTGGGGCCGGTCTCAACTCTTTAGAGTAAGGCAGTTGAGCAATGCTTTAGACGGATTGATTAGAAAGCGTTATTTTCTCGCTGTCGAATCGCCTTTACCCCCTGCGCTAATCTTAAGCCTTCAGCTCATGAAGTTATTTTCGTATTAAGCCCAACTCATTTGTAATCTAGCCCACTTTAGATCGGCGGAACTTCATAATCCTATTCTTTATGTAATCCACTTCTTCAATACGCATTTGCAGCACTACAACGCTGTAAGTGAGAATACCGAGTATGATACAGATGCCGGCATGGAGGAGCTGATCTTTAGTGGATGCAAAATCCCAGATCCCCACCAGATACAGGTTAGCTATATGGACTACGATACCCATCACCAGTGCAGACAACATTATCTTGCCCAGGGTGAAAAAGAGCTGCTTTTCGGGCAGAGTTCTAATCCGGCGGCGCAGAAAATAATAGACAATCATCATGTTGCAGGTGGCGGCAATAGAGGTGGCCAGAGCCAGCCCTCCGTGTGCCAGGGGCTTGATCAAAATGAGACAAAACAACAAATTAAGAAAAACCGTAAAAAGGCTGATTTTCACCGGGGTCATGGTATCCTGCAGAGCAAAGAAGGTCCGATTCATAATATTGTAAGCCCCCTGAGAATACAGCCCGATCAAATAAAAATTCAGGGCAAAAACTGTCATCCGGGTTGATTGCTCGTTAAAAGCTCCATGTTCAAATAGAAGCCTGACCAGAGGTTCAGCCAGTACAAAGAGACCCACCGCGGCAGGTATGGTAAAAAAAGCGATCAGATTCAGGCCAAAAACAGTAGTTCGGCCCATGGAGTCATAGTCCTTTTCTGCTGCCTGTTCAGAGAGGGTTGGAAATACTGCCGTATTAATCGCTGCAACAAAAAGGTTATAAGGCAAGAACATCAAGCGATTGGCAAAATTAAGTGCGGAGATACTTCCTTCAATCAGACCTGAGGCCAGTATCCGGTCTATAGTTATGTAAAGCTGGTTGATGGATATACCAACCATGGCCGGTGCCATTAGTTCCCAGACCTTCCGTACACCCGGGTGAGACAGATCGATTTCCAGGTGGTAGCGGACCCCCAGCTTTTTCAAAGCCGGGATTTGAATTAAAACCTGGGCCAGACAGCCAGCGAGAGTACCTGCAGCCAGACCATATATACCCCAGAAAGGCACCAGGAGATACACTGCGGCAATGATAAGCGCCGAAAAGGCTACCGAGGTAAATGCAGGTACAGCAAAATTCTTCAGGGAGTTTAAAATAGCACCCAGCAGCAGAGATAAAGCCATAAAGAGTATACAAGGAAACATAATTCTGCTGAGCTCGATGGTAAGTATTCTGGTTTCCCCGGAAAAACCAGGAGCAATACCGGCAATCAGAATGGGAGCGGCCCATATACCCAGCCCGCAGAGGAGAATCATACCCAATACGCTGAGATTGATGATGGTACTGGTCATACGGGATGCGGTATCTTTCCCCGACTTCACCGTTAATTCGGTAAAAACAGGAATAAGAGCAGTAGCCAGAGCTCCGCCAATAATTACATATATTAAATTGGGCAGTGTAAAGGCCATGAGGTAAGAATCAGTAAGCGTGCTGGTTCCGAAACGAGCAGCTATAACCTGTTCTCGCACAAATCCCAGCAGCCTGCCCATGATACTAATAGCCAGAATAACTCCTGCTGCCCTGGCAACAGTTTTATTGGAAATCCTACTCACCCTAACTAAATTGCTCCCGCAGGAGCAGTATATTTTTACCCGGTTTTACCTCTAGCCTGAGCCATGAGGAAGATACGGTGTTCTGTTATAATCTTTCCAATCGGAACCCTTTGTCCCACACCAGGGCAGGATCATAGAAGTTCTTGGTATCTACTATGAAAGGCTGACCGTCCCCGGACATGCGTTCCTTCATGAGGTCCAGATTCATGAAATCAATACCATTCTGCAGGGTCAGAACAACTATCCCATGAGCGCCGGTTACTGCTTCTTCCAGGCTATTAACCTTAAAATCATAGGAGGACGGAACTGCCGGATCAAAAGCCTTTATCGTACAGCCTGATTTCTGCAGAGCATTGATAACTGACATGGCCGGACTCATCCGGTCGTCATTGGAATAATCCTTCATAGCCATACCCAATACCGCTATTCTGGCCTGACTGGGAGCTACGCTCAAGTTGCGTAAAACCAGGTCTGCCACATAGCGAGGCATCCCTTCGTTAACCTGCCGGGCCGTAGTAAGTAAATTAAGACTAACCCCGATTTCATCTGCTTTAGGCAGCAGATAAAAAAGAGCATTGGGCAGGCAGTAACCGCCCACCCCCGGTCCAGGATTTAAAAGATTAACCCGCTGATGGGTGTTGGCCACGGCCACCACCTCGAATATGTCAATGCCCATAGCCTTGCAAAAACGGGCAAATTCATTAACCATGGCAATATCCACATCCCGGGAAATATTTTCTATCACCTTGGAAGCTTCAACTACTTCCATACAGCTGGCCTGGGTGATAGGAGCCCGGGTAACAATAGACATCAGTTCAAATGCCTTTTGGGTGCTGGCAGAATTAATACCGGCCAGAGCCGCCGGCATATGTTCAAACTCATGAAATGCGCGACCCTCGGCAATTCGTTCCGAGGAATAAGCCAGGTAAAAATCTATGCCGGCCCGAAGTCCGCTTTCCTTTTCCAGGATAGGCAGGATTACATCCCGGGTAGTACCCGGAATAACCGTACTTCGAATCAGAATCAGATCACCTGTTTTAAGACCGGCGCCCACCGTGCGGCAGACTTCCAGCAGGGGCTTTATGTCATGTTTATGACCTTCGACGGGAATACCGATAGTTACTATAATATTATTGCAATCCTGCATGGCCCCGCGGCCATCGGTGACGGCCCGGAAACGACCCTGATCCATCTGATTCCGGAGTATTTCCTTTATTCCCTGTCCTTCATAAGCTTCCAGATGATGGGTCAATCCCTGGTTCAGGTCAGCTACCAGCTTTTCATCAATATCCACCCCGGTAACCTGGCAGCCTCTCATAGCAAAACTCAAAGCCAGCGGCAAACCAACGAAACCCAATCCGAACATACAAACTTTCTTCATTATGCAACTTCCTCCAATAATCGTAAACTAGCAGTTATGCTTATGCGTATAATATTTTTCAATTTGCTCCATCATAAACTCCGCCCGGCTTTCCCAGGAATTTTCCAATGCCTTTTGCAGGCGGGCCGCTTTCTTCCGGGGAGTATCTTTAAGAGCCCGGCTTACTGCAGCAGTAAAACCTTCCGGGCCGCCCCCAAACTCTACCAGCTCACTAAAATCCATAATTTCCGGCATGGGGATCGAAGCGATCGGGCGTCCCGAGGCCAGGTACTCATAGAATTTTAAAGGACTAACCGTGGAGGTGAGCTCGTTTTCCCGGAAGGGATTGAGGCAGACATCAAAGCCCTTGAGATATCGGGGCAGGAGTTGCCGATCCCGGTGGCCCAGGAAATGGACATTCGTTAGGCTCTGCAAGCTGGATATATCGATATTGGCACCCACCGGTCCCACCATAACTACTGAACCCTGGGGAAAACTCCGGGCGACTTCGCCAATCAGGTCCAGGTCTATCCATTCCTTGATAGCCCCTACAAATCCCAGGATGGGATGGGGCAATTCTTTGAGGTCTTCCGCCACTGGAGTTTCCGTACGGTCAGCCTGCCGGAAGTGATCAATATCAGCAGCGTTAGGCGAAAGGAATATTTCTTTGCAATAAGCCTGCTTGCTTTCATATAAGCCCCGGGCAGTACAGAAAACCAGATCACAAGACTGTAAGAGCTTTTTTTCCATACTCTTGACCAGCCCGGCGTTAAAGCCATCATAAGCCGAGTGCTCATCCACACAGTCATAGACCAGAAAAGACTCGCCCAGCAAACCCATCAGATGGCAGCTGGTATGCAGATAAGTCCATAAGATGCTGCGGTTAAAATCAAGCTCGCACATGGCTGACTTTATTGACTGCGCAATTATACGTTGATTAATAACGTTTACTCCCGGGAAACGGCTGCCAAAGGGCAACACTACCGGAGGGGTCAACAGCCAGATATTTTCATTTAAACGCCGGATTCCTTTTCTTGACAAATCCTTCTTAAAAGCCACTCCGGGGTCCTTAAAAGGAGACAAAAAAGAAATGGGCGGTTCTACATATAGAATCCTATTCGATTGAGGCAGACGGGACATGATCTGCTGCTTCCGAGTCCACAACGGCTCCCAGTCCACCGAAGAAACACATATGATATCCAAGAGACTTCCTCCGGTCTTTTATTTTTTATACGATTAAATGTTCTTGGTTTTACCTGAATAAAGTCTATGCTTGTTCTGTTCCGCATAAATATACCGTTTCCGCTCTTCGTCTGGCCAACCGGCTCTCAAACCGCAGGTGCGGTTCGAACTATTGAGTTGGAAAGAATGCAGTCCTGAAGCGGGCGGTTATTTATGTGAGCCTGCTCCGGCTTCATTCAGCCCCGGGGGTGAACCGGACAAATATGGCAAAGCCAGTATTATACCCAGGAAAAACCAGAAATAGGCTGCCATCATGGGCACTTCAAAAACATTTTCCACACAGTTATGGGCCAGGACTCCTATCATGCCAATCAAAATGCCCAACCCCATGCAGCGCAGGAAATCATCCCGGGTGATATCCAGAGAACGGCGCGCTTTCCGCAGAGCATTAATAAATAGCAGCAGGGTGGCCAGCAGACCCACCCAACCAGTCTCAGTTCCCACTTTTAAATACCAGTTATCTGCATAAAAACTATCCTCGGGATAATAACGTGCGGCAACTGCTCCCCCGAATTCACCTAAACCCACCCCCAAAGCAGGTGAGGTCTGCCAGTAATCCAGGGCTTTATCCCAGCGGCCCAGGCGTCCTCCTCTTTCTGATGAGACCAGGTATTCAGGGCTGGCCATATAAGCTAATCGATCATAAACCGTAGGCATGAGCGCCGGGGTTAAGACGGCCAGAAGCACCATGGCAATGATAATCCGCCGGTCTACCCACAACCCCAGCAGTACAGCCTCCAATATAAATGCCAGCCAGGCTCCCCGGGAATACGTTAAAACCAGACAGAGAGCAAGAGGTAAAAGCAGGCCGGCATAAACCAGTTTTTTGAAAGCGCTGCTGCTGATAAAATACATGGTAAAAGCCACGGGCAAAGCCAGCACCATAAGGCTTCCCAATATATTGGGGCTGCCAATAATGGAAAAAACCCTGGTGGTAATTGACGTTTCCTTGCTGTCAACCCATCCCAGGGGTATTTCTACTCCAGTTAGATACTGGTAAATACCATACAAAGCTACCAAGGTACAGACCAGCAAAAAAACATCTACCAATCCTTTAGCCTGAAATCTGGTAAATAACAAATTATAGCCCAGGAAAAACCAGAATATATACTGCAGCATAACCCGGGCGCCCTCCAGGGCCACTACATTACTGGGAGAATTGATTAAAAAGAGGAATATCATCACTGCCGCATATAGGACTATAGGCAGCAGCATACCGCTTCCTTCGGGGCGCAAACGATCTACAGCTATCCTGTATAACCAAACGCCTACTATAAAGATGAATAGCAACTCATCCCATATACCCTGCAAAGAGGTAAAGGCTACCTGACGAAAAAACCAGTCCAGAATAACATAAAGCACTACCAGGTAGAGTTCGATCCCCCAGACGCTGCACTTTACTCGATCCAAAATATATTCGCCTCCAGATTCAAACCAAGAGTATATGATGGTTAATCAAACTAGGACTCCACTGAAACCGAAATAACTGTTGCTTCCAGGGAAACCCTCTGAGTATTGACAAAAAAATCCTCTTTACCCGCCCGGATCTTCTGGCCGGCAAAAGTTATCTCCGCAGGCGAGACCTGGGAGGTAGTGGTTTCCAGGGTAAGGAAAATATCTTTGCGAAACGGGTTCTTGGATAAGACCATTTGCCCGGCATCGTCTGGAGCTACCCAGTTGGCCGGTTCAACTTTCATTTCAGTAATTTTAACTGCTGTGAGAGCACCGCTGGCTACCAGGGTATCTCCTACCTGCAGGTTATCTTCTACCCCCGGGTAGACATTGGGACAAACCACTTTAACCACGATATTCCTGGCCTCAGAGCTGACATCGGCAGCCCGGTCCCGGTATAAGTAAGCAAAAACCAGAGCCGCTACGACCAGGAGGATTGCC
>CAZBKS010000025.1:0-2963 GCA_964492475.1 uncultured Syntrophomonas sp.
GCCATCAACTGCTTGAACAAAGATATTCACGCCTTCGCCAGATAGGCCGGTTTCAAGAAAACTAATCCTAGGCATATTATAAGTTAATAATGCCTGGCACCAACGGCAGGCTCTGGAACATTACCAGAGCCTTTTTGTTTTTGACCAGCACGTTTGCTGAGCCGATGGGTTGGGCTTCGCACTCACTATGTGTCACGACCTGGCTCGGTTGCTCCCGTCTCCCTGAATTTAAAACTTACCCTTCGAGCCTCCAACAGGGTTAATGCTGTCACTCCATGGATCCTTCCTATAGCTTTTCGTTACAAGCAGTGCGCGTTTATAGTTTGATGGACTTTTTTTCTTAACATAATCGAGGAAATTTGCTATCCCTTTTTCTGTATCACCCGCCATCCTTATATCATTTAAAAGGGTATCCTGCCAGTAGTCCCTCGTAACCTTATTTGCGCCCGATATGGGTTTACCCAGCTCAGCGTCCCATTTTTCCAACCAGTCTTTCTCATCCATGACCTTACCTTCGCCTTTTTGTATGCCATCCCAGAAGTCCACGATCTTGCGCTCTCCATTTGGCAGTATAATCAGGTTAGCGACGTGGTTCGCCATATCATTTCGCTCAATGAGAATCTTATCGATTATCACGTCTTCTCCGTATATGTGTTTTACATCATCTTTCAGCCACTCGGTACCCCATTCTACATATTCTCCGCATTGACCGCCTTTCCAGTTCCCCAGTTTTTCATTCCAGAACCGCCCAAAGGTATTGTTCCAGAATTTCCTGACATGCGCATCCGGGTTGCGCACATAGTGGTTAAGCTCTAATTTATCCTTGATTATTTGATCTATGGCTTTGCCCAAATTTTGCTCCCGGGTAAAGCCCTTGAGATCCAATCCATTTCGATCATAGCCCTGAGGGTCGAGGCCTATGATATCAAAACCGTCAGCGTCCCGTCCGTCTTTATCAAAACCACTCTTGTTATAGCTCTGTTCATTATGAGCATCTTTTTTCAAATTTTGTGTGGCATTGTTCACATCATCAGACCCGCCCGGGGTTCCGATACTCCCTTCATCTGCTGCCTGCTGCATTTTATCCGAGGTTTTCCATTGGGCCTGAGTTTCATCGATAGGCTGACGGTTAGCATCCTGGCCAGCAGCCATCTTTTGCGAATTTATGGGAGCCTGCTTTTTATCTACTGCCAGGTCATTTTGCCAGCGTTCAAAATCATCCGGGTCAAAATCGTTGCCGGTTTCAGTATTGACCCACTTCCCTGTAACCGCATTGAATTCCAGTTCATACGTTTGCCCATCGGTTTTGCCTACTAATGTTTGCGTATCACCCTGCCTGGGCCCGGTATAACCTTTTTCATATTCATAGGTTGAAGTCTTACCTGTTTTCGGATCAGTATAACTAAAGGTATCTGAATCTCCTGTCTGCACGGGCTGATCAACATGACCAGCGGCGTTTTCCTGACCCTCCGGTACTGCCGGTGCGTCCTTTTCCGTTCCCTGATGTTTTATGGTATCCAGGGGTTCTTCCGTTCCAATTATCACTTTATCCTCGGGTGCGGGAACAGTCGGCGCCGGTTCATTGGTCCACGGTTTGGCTCCATATTTATCCAGAGTTTTAGGATACGGTTCTCCCAGCGGCGGCTTGGTTGCTTTCCATTCAGCACCAAAGGGTATTACTTCTCCTCCTCCAAATGGGTCCTGCTTCGCTACGTTAAACGGATTACCATCCCCTTCAAAGGGGTTCTCACTCCAATGTCTCCCATCGCGGTTGTATCCGTCAGCATTGTAGCCACTCCAATGATAGCCGTCTTTGCCATAACCCTGTTTGTTGTAACCCCAGGGATCGTAGCCGCCGCGATTGTAACCTTCATAATCAAAGCCTTCACGGTCGAAGCCGTCCTTATCAACGCCGTTCCTGTTATATCCGTTCTTGTCGAAGCCATTTTCGTCGTAGCCTTCCCGCTCCAAACCTTCCCGGTCATATCCTTCACGATTATAACCGTCTTTGTCATAACCGGCTTTATCGTAACCTTCCCGGTCAAAACCATTCCTGTTGAAGCCGTTGCGATCATAACCCGCTTTATCCCAGCCGTCCTTGTTAAAGCCTTCTTTATCATTTCCAGCTGCATTATAGCCCTGTGCATTATAACCGCTGCGATTAAAGCCTTTAGCATTGTAGCCATTGACATCAAAGCCTTCCCTGTCAAAACCTTTTGAGTTAAAGCCATTACGACCATAACCTTCTTGATCAAATCCAGCCTTATTGAAGCCATCTTTATCAAAACCTTCGGCATCAAATCCGGCTCTATCGAATCCTTCCTGGTTAAAGCCTTGTCTGTCGTAACCTTCGGCGTCAAATCCGGCCTTATCGAAACCATCCTGGTTAAAGCCTTTTCTGTCAAAACCTTCGGCGTCGAATCCGGCCTTATCGAATCCTTCCTGGTTAAAGCCTTGTTTGTCAAAGCCTTCGGCATCGAAACCGGCCTTATCGAATCCTTCCTGATTAAAGCCTTGTCTGTCAAAACCTTCGGCGTCGAATCCGGCCTTATCGAATCCATCCTGGTTAAAGCCTTGTTTATCAAAGCCTTCGGCATCAAACCCGGCTTTATCGAATCCTTCCTGGTTAAAGCCTT
Organism: uncultured Syntrophomonas sp.; assembly: GCA_964492475.1. Taxonomy (GTDB): domain Bacteria; phylum Bacillota; class Syntrophomonadia; order Syntrophomonadales; family Syntrophomonadaceae; genus JAAYJK01. The sequence continues at coordinate 2,637 of CAZBKS010000025.1, forward strand.
TTCTGTCAAAACCTTCGGCGTCGAATCCGGCCTTATCGAATCCTTCCTGGTTAAAGCCTTGTTTGTCAAAGCCTTCGGCATCGAAACCGGCCTTATCGAATCCTTCCTGGTTAAAGCCTTGTCTGTCAAAGCCTTCGGCATCGAATCCGGCCTTATCGAACCCTTCCTGGTTAAAGCCTTGTCTATCAAAACCTTCGGCATCAAACCCGGCTTTATCGAATCCTTCCTGGTTAAAGCCTTGTCTGTCAAAACCTTCGGCATCGAAACCGGCCTTATCGAATCCTTCCTGGTTGTAGCCTTCCTGGTCATAGCCGCTTTCTTCACTAG
>CAZBKS010000025.1:3063-11794 GCA_964492475.1 uncultured Syntrophomonas sp.
TTATCGAATCCTTCCTGGTTGTAGCCTTCCTGGTCATAGCCGCTTTCTTCACTAGTCCCGGCTGTTTGCACATCAGGGATTGTTGCAGCTTCAGTCCCGACTTCACCTGTTGTCGGCGCCCCATCTGTTTGGGCGGGTGGATTATCTTCAAAAGCACTGGTGTCGATTATGATCCCGCCATTGTAACCCTCGATTGAAGTTTCAGATTTCGGCTTAATGACTTCAAACTTTTCTTCCGGCGGTTCGATTAAGATCCCGGAATCAGGATTGCCGAGTATAGTCGCCTTATCAGGCGTCTCAATTATCAGCGGATCCCCTGATGATATAGTGATGGCTCCCTGCCCCATATCAGCCGTATCGATTATAATTCCTGAAGCAATTGAGTCTTCCTCTTTACGCCGTCTCCGGCCTAAGTGCATAACCTCCTGGTTTGCCCCGGGTTGTCCTGTGCCTGTTCCGGGGGAGCTGCCTCCTGTACCGGGTACGCCGGGTGATGGTCCGCCAGCCGTCGGGGATAATGGTGTTCCTCCCGGTGGAGCAAATCCTCCACCTCCGCCTATTCCTGCCAGAGCTCCCAGGACAGTGGCAATCAATCCGGGCACAGCCACACCGACTATTGCCTCAGTTGTATTGGCGGGGCCGGGTATATTGCCTACTGAACCAACTCCAGCCGGACTTTCTGTCCAGCCGCTTCCTCCTGGCGAATATCCTTGATTACCTTTATCTAAACTATCTACCGAGCCACTGGTGGTTTCAAAATGAGGAGTAGCTCTTACTTCACCCATGCCTTTGCCGCCAGATTCCGAATTCTGCGACCAAGTAGCCGGGTCAGAATCAACTATCGTATAGGTGCCGGCTGGAACAATAATGTCAGGAAATACTTCCCAGTATGCGTTAGGCACGCCCCCTTGACCGGGACGGGTCGTAACTTGCCAGGGACCGTAAATAGTACCATTCTCGTGCTGAATAGCAATGGTTCCAGGCAATGCCCCCTGGGCATTATTCCAATGATATGTCGATATGAAAGTAAGCAAATGAGGAACGCTGATACTGAAAGTAGTAGGCGCAGTAGGACCATTATAAACTCCAGCAATATTCATCGTATTGGATATCTTAACCGGTTCATCCAGCGGGTGGCCGGTAGCAGCCGCTCCATTGGCCGGAGTCGCATCTTCTTCAGCAGGATTTTCTATCGGGGTATCCGGGGCGGACGCACTTAATAGGCCGGCTTTTTCCAGTCCGTCCATCAACTGCATGGCATAGTCTTTGCTAATCTGTAAATTAGTTGCCTGGTCATAGCCTGTGTCAAAAGAAGCGTTAACTCTAATGAGGTATTGTGGCAAAATAATCCATACTTCAACCTCCTCATTCGGCAATTCCCAATGATAATCGTCGTATGTGATCTCACCGAGTTTATAACCGTTCATGGGAACAATGTTCAGATTGGCATCATCAGCCAATTGGCCAGTTGTATAATCAATTAATGCCTGCATAGGTGTATTACCGACGGGCTTGGCTATATCAAAACTTACCGAGCCGGAGCCGGAGCCGATGTCCCCAAACGCCCCATAATTTTTGCAGCTGCCTCCAGGTACCGGATAGGTAGTACCATTGTCATAAAAATGCAAGTCTGAAGTTTGCCGGGCCACTTCAGCGATTACATCTTCTTCACTGGCCGCCAGAGCAGTCGCTGGCCCGCAGATGCCGATAAAGAACATAAGCATTAAAGAAAAGGCTATGGTGGATAAGACAGCTTTATGCTGCTGCCTCCGTTTGGCAGCTAATTTTAATATCGACAAATATATCACCCCCTTCATATTTACGGCAGTATTCCCGCCAGCATCATCCAGCTAGTAGAAAGCACAAAAGCCAGGGCCGACGGGATCAATATATTTTTAATGCCCGGGGCACCTTTTTTCATGACTTCGGTGCCGGCGGTTGCCGCTGTTGTCATAATCGAAGCCGAAGCAAAAGGCATCACCGCAAAAAAAATCCAGCTTTCAGTTTAATTTCAAAGGTCAAAAAAACCACCTTTGCCTAAATTTTAACAACTTTTCTTATAAAAGTTACCACTGGGCGCAATTTGGCCATGCCATTTTTCTTGGCACGTTTTGTGCCCGAAATGGTGACAATGTAGCGCAATATGATACTAATCACCTTTCATAAGTTAATAAGAGGTGCCTGACCCCTACAATTTTAGTGTTGACATGCTTCAGCAAGCAAGCTAAACTATATACATGATAAAAAAGATAAAAAAAGTCCACAATAGGATCTAATGCACAATAGTCGGATTTTTGAAAGGAGCAGTGATTTATGAGTATGTTTTGTTACCAGTGCCAGGAAGCGTCTAAAAACATTGGTTGTACCGTCAAAGGAGTTTGCGGGAAGCCGGATAGCCTGGCCAACTTGCAGGATCTTCTGATCTATGTATTGAAGGGTATATCCTTTTATGCGCTAAAGGGGAGGCAGAAGGGAATCGAGCTGAAACAAATAGACCGGTTTACCTCTGATGCCCTTTTTATGACCATTACCAATGTTAATTTTGATCAAGTCCGGTTCGTTGAGAAGATCAAAGAAGGGTTAGCTTTGAGAGAAGAGTTTAAAAGCAAGATTGGCGAAGCTGGTGGAATGGAAGGAGCTATACCAGAAGCAGCAGGCTGGTGGGGAGATACGGAAGCAGAGTTTATAGAAAAAGCCGGGCAGGTAGGCGTGCAAGCTACAGACAATGAAGATATCCGTTCGCTCCGGGAATTATTGATCTATGGTATCAAGGGAATAGCAGCTTATGCAGAACATGCTAATAACCTTGGTTATGAAGACGAAAATATTTACCAATTCCTGCATAAAGCTTTAGCGGCAACCCTGGATGATAGCATGTCTGCAGATGATTTAGTAGGGCTGGTCCTGGAATGTGGCAAGCAAGGGGTGGACGTGATGGCCCTGCTGGATAAGGCCAATACTTCAACTTATGGTAATCCCGAGGTGTCCAGGGTCAATATCGGAGTAAGAAACAATCCGGGTATATTAATAAGCGGCCATGACTTACGGGATATGGAAGAACTTTTGCAGCAGACCGAAGGTACAGGTATAGATGTTTACACTCATGGTGAAATGCTGCCTGCTAATTACTATCCGGCTTTTAAAAAGTATGCTCATTTTGTAGGTAATTATGGAAATGCCTGGTGGCAGCAGAATGAGGAATTTGAAAAATTCAATGGACCGATAGTGATGACTACTAATTGTATAATCCCCCCTCGGGACAGCTACCGCGATCGAGTTTATACCACTGGATCGGTTGGTTACGAAGGGCTTAAACACATCGCAGATCGCCAAGGCTCAGAACCCAAAGATTTTTCGGCAGTTATCGAGCATGCTGGAAAATGTTCAGCACCGGAGGAGCTTGAAAAGGGTGAGATTATCGGCGGATTTGCTCATGCAACCGTGTTATCATTGGCAGATACGGTAGTAGCGGCAGTCAAGTCGGGAGCCATAAAGAGATTCTTTGTAATGGCCGGTTGTGATGGGAGAATGAAGAGCAGATCCTATTATACTGAGTTTGCCCGGCAGCTGCCGTCGGATACAATAATTCTTACTGCAGGCTGTGCTAAATACCGCTATAATAAACTGGATTTGGGTTTTTTAGGTGGAATACCTCGGGTATTAGATGCCGGACAGTGTAATGATTGTTATTCCCTGGCGGTAATTGCCCTCACATTAAAAGAGGTATTTGGTCTGGAAGATATAAATGATCTGCCCATATCATATAATATTTCCTGGTATGAACAGAAAGCTGTGACAGTACTCCTGGCGCTATTGTATCTGGGAGTTAAAAATATCCATCTGGGACCTACCCTTCCGGCTTTCCTGTCCCCGAATATCGCGGATGTCCTGATAAAGAATTTTGGTATTGCAGGAATCGGCAGTGTGGAAGAAGATATAGCCCTGTTCATGGGAGAATAAAAAAGGATATATATAAGCACTTATAAAAAGAGAGGCCCTTCAACAGCGGGTTGGAAGGGCCTTCTCAATCTTCTATGCAGGGTGTGGTTCACCATGCTCCAATAAAGGGTCACCAGTACCTTTATGCATGCCCCAGAACGACTATAATTTTTAAGGGGGAACTTAAATCATCGCTCTTGCCTCAAGTTAAAGATTGTGAACTATTGGTATCTGCTTGAATAAATAATACTAAAACAATAATATTATGGCAGGGGGGATTTTAGATGGCTAAAAGAATTTTAAGCGTACCAGAGAAATTTAAAAAATTTGTTAATAATCTACAGATCGACAATGAAATCGTTATTAACCGGAGATTTAAAAGAATTGCTCAAAAGATTAACCTGGATTACTGGAATATACGGTCAGATTCCAGGAATACTTTTTTTATTGGTTCATATGGCAGAGGTACAGCGATTAAGGGTACAGGAATAATGAATATAATGGTGGTGCTGCCGCCTGAGCATTTCAAGCGAATTGACGCCTGCGAGGGCAATGGTCAATTGCATCTGTTAAGCGAATTGAAAGATAAAATGGTGGAGATTTACCCGGAAACTATTATTAAGGAAGAGGAAAAGGGAGAGGTAATAATCCCTTTTCAGGATGGGATTATATTTGAAGTAATACCAGCTTTCACAAATTCTCGCGGAAATTATTTCTATCCTAACATAGTTGATGGTGGAAGTTGGAACGAATTTAATCCTATTAAGGAAATTGAAGCCATTAATTCTTTCAATTATAAATATTCAGGCAAGATAAAGCACCTGGCTAGAATGATGAGAGCATGGAAACATGCAAATAATGTTCCGCTGTCGGGAATGCTGCTGGATACGCTGGTAATGAATTTTATGGAAGAGTGGGAAGGCAAGGAAAAATCATATCTGTTTTACGGACGCATGATTCTGGCTTTTTTCGAATATCTGGCTGGTAAAAGAGACGATCAGGAACACTGGTATGCCAAAGGAAGTAACCGTGAACTGCTAAGAACCGGAGTATTTGGGGACAAAGCGAATAGTGCTTATAAAGAGATGATAGAAGTGCTGAAGTATGAAGAAGAAGGGGATTATGTAGGTGCTGATGCGGGCTGGACTAAAATATTCGGGGTCTATTTTTAATCTTAAGCCGCAGCGTTATGCAGTAAAATTATAATACATAATTGATTTCACTGGAGGCATAAATATGCGGAGTCTTGGCGACGGAATATTTATGCATCCAAGCCAGCGCATTATACCTTTTTGCAGTGGAATCATAATTAAGAAGAAAATGGGGATCTAAACAATATAAACAAAACCGAGTTCTTGCACTCGGTTTTGTTTTCAAAAAGGAGGAACATAAAGAGAAATAATATTTTTCCATCTATTTGCTCTCAAAGTCGGGTTCCAGAATAAATAGATTATTAATACCGATGTGAGGTTGAATGATCCTCTATTTATTTTCTTCCAATTCCGCCTTTACCTGTCTCAATTCTTCTTCCAAATAATTCTTGTAATCTTTCAAATTTGCTTCATTAAAATTTCTTCCAGCAGGTTGAATACCACCTCTGCCGGCCCCAAGGCCAAATCCACGGCCCATGCCGAATCCACGACTAAAGCCAAACCCGCAACCTCTGCGTCCGACCCGGTTTCCAGTATACCCCTGGCAAAATCCCATGCCTCTTCCTGTCCGAGGGCCCGCGCCCATAGGTCCGCTACCATCTCTTCCTGGCATTTTAGCACCTCCTCGCTACACTTCATATGGGCATATGCACATTATCATTATAAAATTATTATGGGCATATGTCAACAAAGTGCCGTATCAAAATATCAGGTAGTGAAGAGAATATAATAAAACAAGGTATCTTACCCTACCTCGACGTGTGAATTAGTGTTCTCGTTTCTAATTAGCTTGATAAACAACTGAGACAGATGGGGATCGAATTGGGTGCCCGCACAGAACTGGATTTCCTGCAGGGCTTCATCGACAGTTATTTGGCCCTGGTAAGGCCGCCCGTGCAGCATAACATCATAGGCGTCGGCTATGGCTACTATGCGTGCCAGGAGAGGTATATCATCTGCTTCCAGCCCCAGTGGATAACCGTTGCCGTCCCAGCGTTCATGGTGGGTGAGTATACATTCGGCTATGGCGTTCAGCTCTGGAGAAGACATAGCTATACGATAACCTATTTCGGGATGTTTCTTCATCATTTCCCATTCCTCCAAAGTGAGTTTATCCTTTTTATCCAGGATACTGTTAGGTATAGCTATTTTCCCAATATCGTGCAAAGCAGCCAGGAGGGTCAAGTTGTTAAGCTCACTGCTGTCCAGAGCCAGCGCATGACCGATTTCTGACACCAGCTTGCGCAGCCGGTCGGTGTGATGCTGGGTTTCGTGGCTGCGGGTCCAGAGGGTATTTTCCAGGGAACGAATAAACAGACTGCGGTTGCTCTTGCTTTCGAGCAGCTTATTGCGGTACATCCGGTCTTCGGCTTCTCTGCTGACATCTACCATATTCTGATGTGTTTCGGTTTTAGTAGATGCACCCAGGGAGATGCTTACCTGTAATGGAAATTCCTTTTGGTCATCAAAAACGCTGTCTATTTTAGCGCATATTTCTGATGCAGTTTTTTCATCTGTTCGGGGCAGCAATATGACAAATTCATCCCCTCCCCAACGGGCCAGAACATCTATTTTCCGGCAGCAGGATTTAAGAGAATCTGCTACGATCTTAAGCAATCTATCACCCTGATGATGTCCCAGGGCGTCATTTATCATCTTGAGTCCGTTAACATCCCCCATGATAATACTCAAGGGCAGGTGCTTTCCATCGTCCAAATTTTTTAGCTTTTCTTCCAGAAAAGCCCGGTTGTAAAGACCGGTTAAGCGGTCATGATAACTGAGGAATTTAATCTGATCCATAGCTTTTTTGCGCTCGGTAATATCAAAACCTACTCCCAGGGATGCCGGTTGATGGTTGAATTTAATTATACTTACGGCAACTTCGATCCAAATTGATTCTCCATTTTTGTTAAAGATAACCGTTTCATAACGACTGGGCACGTTTTCCCCTCGCTGACGGGCTAAAGTAAGGTCATTTATCCACTCTCTATGATCAGGATGAATAAATTCCCAGTTCTTCATATTGATCAGTTCCTCTCTGCTGTAACCGGTAATTCGCTCGGTCTCCAGATTAAAAAAGACCAGCTCGCTACCCTGCAGGACATAGATTAAAGCAGGAGCGGTTTCCGCCAGCTGGCGGAAGCTTGACTCACTGTTGGCCAGAGCTACCTGCAGCTTATGGTTATTGGTTACATCATAGGCAGTGCCGATTATGGCCTGCTTACCCTCAAACTCAATGGCACTGGCGGAAAAATCAATCCAGTATTCCTTACCGCTTTTAGTTATCATCCTAATAGTATGGCGGAAAATACTGATTTCACCTGATTGTATCCTGGCCAGGTTATCTTTCACTAACTCTCTGAATTCAGGATGAACTGGATCAAGGGAATTCATATCCTGCAGCTCATCAGGGCTGAATCCGGTTATAGTCAAGAATGTAGAATTAACATATATATATCGATAGCGATGGATAACGAAAATCAAAGCAGAAGCCGTATCAGTAAGGGTGCGGAAGTTTTCTTCGCTGTTCCTTAAAGCGTTTTCCAGCTCCTTTTTAGCCGTAATATCATAAGCGGTGGCGATAACCGCCGGTTTTCCATCATAATCAATAATATCAGCTGATAAATCCACCCAGTATTCCTGGCCACTCTTACTGAAGATAATAATATCCTGGCGAAAAGCTGATATTTCTCCGGACTGGAGTTTCAGCAGGTTAGTCTCTACCAGGTCCTTGAAATCCGGGTGAACGATGTCCAGAGCATTTAACTCCAGGATGTCAAAATCATTATACTGGGTAACAGCCATGAATCGGGTATTAATGTAGCGGAATTTATATTTTTGAATTACAAATATCCAGGCAGGAGCGGTATTGGCAAGTTTGCGGAAGTTCTCTTCACTATTCAGCAGGGCAGATTCCAGTTCTTTTTTAGAGCTGATGTCAATACCCGTTCCGATAATAGCAGGCTTGCCCTCGTATTCAATTAGGTCGACCGAAAAATCGATCCAGATTTGTCGGCCGTTCTTGGTGTTGATTTTAAATTCATAACGGGATATTAATTTAGCTCCCTGCTGTCTGGACAGACCACGTTCTCTTATAAGGACACGATAGTCGGGATGAATTATATCCCAGAAATTCATACCCAGCAGTTCTTTTTCGCTGTAGCCGGTTAGTCTCGCATAGGTGGGGTTAATATACTTATAGTTGTTTCCCTGCACCACAATAATAAAAGCAGGAGATGTCTCGGCCAGGGTTCTGAATTTTGCTTCACTTTCCCGCAGGGCCTCTTCAATATGCTTACGCTCGGTGATATCGCGAGCTATACCCATTATGGCACAAGGCTGGTTTTCCTGATAAATGAGCCGGGAACTGAGCTCCAGAGTCCTTATCTCTCCATCTGCTTTCATTACCGGCAGTTCATAATTAGTACGCTGTTCGTGGTTTAGCTTGGCTTTAATCATGTCTCGAACCAGCGGGTGCTTCTGAGGCATTATAATATCAAATATAGAACTGCCCTTTAGAGTTCCGGATTCAAATCCCAGTATTTTTTCTCCATTCTTATTCATATACAGCAGCCGGCCTTCAAAATCATGAGAATATATAATTTCGTTAGCTTTATCGAACAATTCATAATAATCCTGTT
>CAZBKS010000026.1:0-11662 GCA_964492475.1 uncultured Syntrophomonas sp.
CCAATCCCCATGAAGGTCTTGATAAACCAATTCTTCGCCAATTAAAAATGGGTATCTTAAATTGATCAAAATAAGATGGAGGATCACTAGGGGGTTGTGTTGTAGTAGAAACTAAAATGAATATATTGTTTTCTCGTTTATCAATAATTATTGCTGGTCTTATTTTAGATTCTTGGGGTATATCTTCGTATTCAACTCCAAACCAAAATATTTCCCCAATATCAAACATTTATAAATAATTATTCCTCATCTACAATATAACGATGATCCTTATTATTTTTATCAAATATTAATTTCCCATCTTTAACTTTGGGCCTAACACTAATTTCATTTAGTTTCTTTGAATCTAAAGATAGTCCTTTATATTCTGCCTTCTTTTCAAGTGCTGGCATATTATTCCCCTCCTTCTGAGGATTGTTTTTATCATCCTCCACAAATATCACTCCTTGACATAATATTATTAATCATTATGTACAAGTAGTTATACTTATAACCGTTTAGTAAAATATTTACATATAAGTCATATTAATTATATCGTAAGTTACAAGATGATACAAGAAAGAATGGATGATAGAAATGTGGCGGGGTCAGGTTTCAGATAATTTAGAACTCCAACTTTATTGTTGCATTAAGACAATTATACCGGGGGCTGTGGAAGCTGGTTCTCAGCTTCATTAAATTTCCCCTGCCAGGTGTTCCTTTCCATCAGGCGCTGGTCTATTCGGTTTAATATCTCCCATTTATTCATACTCCAGGTCGGTCCTATCAATAGGTCACGCGGACTGTCTCCGGTAAGTCTGTGAATTACTACCCGGGCTGGCAGTATCTCCAGCAGGTCGATAACCATATCCACATATTCACCTTGTTTCAGAAAGGGAAAGGGGTGCTGCTCATATTTTACCGCTAATGGAGTTCCTTTCATCAAGTGCAGCAGATGAATTTTTAGACCCTGAATATCGAGATCCGCAATTCGTCTTCCAGTCTCCCTCATGTCATCGATGCTCTCTCCGGGCAGCCCTAGAATCATATGGGTGCAGGTCTCGATATTTCTTGCCCTTAACCTGTTAAGGGCATCAGCAAAGTCCTGGTAGCAGTAATGCAGATTCATGGCCCGGGAAGTACGCTCGTGAATTGTCTGCAGACCCAGTTCTACCCATAGGCAGGTCTTTTTATTGATCTCCTCCAGCAGATCCAGCACTACATCTGGAAGACAATCAGGGCGGGTAGCTACTGCCAATCCCACTACTCCAGGCTGCTGGAGAGCCAGATCATAAAGATATTTCAACCTTTCTACCGGGGCATAGGTATTGGAAAATGCCTGATAATAGGCTATATACATTCCTTTCGCCCATTTTCGGTGCATTATATTTTTTATCTGTTCAAATTGTTCTTCTATCGGCTTGCTGCGATCACCGGCAAAATCTCCGGAACCTCTGAGGCTGCAGAAATCACACCCACCGATCGAAAGAGTTCCATCCCGATTGGGACAGTTTAGACCAGCATCTAATGGAATTTTAAATACCTTCTGGCCAAACTTTTCCCGCAGATGGTAATTGAGGGTGTGGTAGCGTTTCCCTCCCCATTGCACAATATCTTGGCCATTTTCCATCTGATTCACATCCTCTTAATTCCACATAATTTAATATTTCTCAATCTACAGAACTTACTCTATAATAATAGGAGCGCAGTAATGAAATGGGGGCCTTGGTTTTGTTCAAGAGAGAGTATATATATGTAAGTCTGATTATCATCATGGTAATATCTATTGCAGTGTTTATGGGAGGTCGAAGTTCTACCATAGACATTGAATACCCTCAAGAGCGTCTTGTACTCGAGTCCGAAGATTTTGTTATCGATACCGATAAAGGTCAGTTTACTGTCGGTCAAACCGATTGGGATGAAGCTATGGCTATTTTCCCCGATGGTAAAAAACTGGGAGGGTCCACAGTATATCATCCCGATGGGTTGCCTGTATATCTAACTTTTTCAGAAGATGAAAATATTCTGATTGCTGTACATATATTTGGAAGCGGCTTTGCTACATCTCGCGGCATTACCGTCGGTAATTCACCTGAAAAAGCAGTTCAGCAGTACGGCAAAAACTATGTTCGATTCAGTGAGAGGAATTCCAGCAATAAAGACTATGATATGCTCTATGGCGAAAACGATGGTAATACGGTTATTTTCCAGATCAGGAATGACAGCATTGCCAAAATTATTGTACAGCATACGCTCTGAGCATATCTTTATACTAAGCCTTTATAACAAATAGCAGTATATAGAAAACAGCCATAAAAAGAAGCCCGATTGGAACTCCATAAATCGCCCATTCTTTGCTGCCAATCCTTAGTTTGGAGGCCGATATGATATTGGGTATGTTACCAGGTATCAGCATGCCTCCACTTATCAAAAGCCCCATCAGAATAGCTTCAACAATCAACGGATTGGCCATCATGGCCGGGCTGATTTCGGCTGCACAAAGAGTTGCGTTGTCCAGTACCGCGGAAATCATATTGACCCAGTATAACAGCTGGGGACTTAAACCCAAAATATATTTATCAATCAAGGGTTCAAATCCCTCACCCAGGAAGACCAGAGCCATTACGAATAGATAAACCTTAACCGCTCTTAGAATAACACCACGCCAGGTATCTTCTTGAATCTCTTCTTCCTCCAACAGCAATTCATAGGAATCTCCTTCACCTTCACTGGTGGCCGCAATTTCACTGGCGGCATCTTTCCGCCCTGAGACCCTGGCAGCATAGAGACCGGCAATTATTGAAAAAACCAGTACCGCAGGGAGAATATATCTTCCAAGCAACCTGATCAGGAACATGAAGTCCTGGTTAAGTCTGGATATAGCTATGGTAGCCAGCGGTTCGCCTATAGGAGTCAGCACTGCTCCCAATCCTATAGAATAACAGGCTAATATACATACTACTATCTTCTGCTTTCTTTCCATGGGTAATTGAAATATTATTTCTACCAATATTATGGATGCCACAATTGCCGTTATTACACTGGATAATAATCCCAGAATTAAGACTACCAGAAATACCACCACCGCTACCGGGAATTTTCTGCATACATTACCCATAAACCGGGCAAATGGTTCTTTAAAGAGAAAAAATAATGCTCCTGCAATCAATACTGCTCCGGCTATCATAACCGGTTCTCGCAAAGCTTCTATAAGCAATTCCAGGTTCATTTTGCTCGAAATAACGGCTGCACCGATACCCATAGCGAACAGGAATATTTCAAGATTTTCTTCCACTTTGTGAAATATAAATGGTAAGGACAGCACCATTATAAGGATGACTATAAGTCCAGTTATAACCACTGTAATTCCTCCTGCTTAATCCAATTAGTAAAAGTGTTGTGATAACAACTATAGGTTAGGTAGAGGATCTTCTTCAAGCCCGTTTGCGGCTGGGTCTCCAGCCAGTAGAATTACCTGCTCTGGAGATGCCCTGTGGTCTTACGGTATGTAGTAATATAGCATCGTTCCTTAATCGCCTTTCCCGCTGCACTCTGCTTCAATATAGATCCTCCTCCAGTCTCCTGATTGATTTTAACAACACTTATAAAATATATTATAAATCTAATTATAGACTTTACGCCAAAGTTCTAAAATAATCAAATATATCATACCGACAAAAACCCTCAAAGATGTATTTGAGGGTTTAATAAGCTGTTCTTCAGTTATGATACTTTAAGACTATTTCATATTGTTAAAGAGATTAACCATTTCCAATGCGGTCATAGCAGCGTCAGAGCCCTTATTACCAGCCTTGGTACCAGCTCTTTCTATGGCCTGTTCTATAGTATCGGTAGTCAAAACGCCATAAATAACAGGTATTCCAGTATTTAACCCTACCTGGGCAACTCCCTTGGTTACCTCCGATGCAACATATTCAAAATGGGGTGTGGCTCCCCTTATGACCGTACCCAGGCAAATCACTGAATCATATCCTTTCCCGGTCATCTTATGAGCCGCCAGAGGTATTTCAAAAGCTCCCGGTACCCAGGCGATTTCAATGTTTTCTTCCTCTACCCCATGTCTTAAAAGGGTATCCAGGCATCCGGATAAGAGTTTGTTGGTGATAAATTCATTAAATCTGGATACTACAATTCCAAACTTCAGATTTTCTCCGATTAATTTTCCTTCGTATACTCTTGGCAATCCAAGCAACCTCCCTTTTCTAATTACTATTTTACATGTTGGCCAGAAGGTGACCCATTTTTTCCTTCTTGGTCTTAAGGTAATTCCTGTTTTCAATCCTGCTTTCGATTTCCATGGGCACCCTTTCCACAACTTCCAGGTGATGGCCTTCCAATCCCCTGATTTTCTTGGGGTTATTGGTCATCAGACGCATTTTCTTAACTCCCAGATCAGTTAGAATCTGCGCACCTATTCCATAATCTCTCAGGTCGGCTGCAAAGCCCAGGTCCAGATTGGCCTGCACCGTATCTCTGCCATTATCCTGCAGCCGGTAAGCCCTGATTTTATTGCAAAGCCCGATTCCCCTGCCTTCCTGTCGCATATACAGGAGAACACCTTTTCCTTCTTCTTCAATCATCTCCATCGCTTTATGCAGCTGTTCGCCACAGTCACAGCGTTTGCTGGCAAAGGCATCACCAGTCAAGCATTCGGAATGCACCCTGACCAATACCGGTTCATCTGGTTCCCACTGGCCTTTAACCAAAGCCAGATGTTCCTTATCATCCAGCAGCGATTTGTATGCGACCGCCGTAAAGTCCCCAAAGGCCGTAGGAAGATTGGCATCATCAAACCTTATAACCAGCTTTTCACTGCGGCGGCGGTATTCAATAATATCAGCGATAGTAATGATTTTGATATCAAACTGCCGGGCAAATTCTATTAATTCGGGTACGCGAGCCATAGTTCCATCATGATTCATTATTTCACATATCACCGAGGCCGGATATAGTCCGGCCAGTCTGGCCAGGTCTATCGAACCCTCTGTGTGTCCGGCCCTTCTCAGAGTACCTCCTTCCCGGTATCTTAAAGGAAATATATGGCCTGGTCTTCTGAAATCAGCCGCTACACTGTCCCGGGAGATAAGCGCTTTGACGGTATCAGCCCTCTCATGAGCTGAAATACCGGTAGTAGTGGTCTTATAGTCAACTGAAACCGTAAAGGCTGTTTCATGATTGTCGGTATTTGCCATTACCATAGGTTTTATATCCAGCCGATCCAGAGTTGAGCCTTCCATAGGAACACAGATTAGTCCCCGGGCATGAACGGCCATAAAGTTAATTATATCTGGACTTGCTTTTTCTGCCGCTATAACTAAATCTCCTTCATTTTCACGGTCCTCATCATCAACTAGAATAACCATTCTGCCATCCCTGATGTCGTTTATTGCTTCTTCTACACTATTAAACATGTTGCCGCCTCCTTAAATAAATCCATTTTCAGCCAGGTAATTATAGTCAATGCCTTTTGCGGTCTTTTCTCGACTGCTTTTCACAGTCAATTTCTCAACATAACGTCCAACTATATCAGTTTCCAGATTAACCTTTTCTCCTTCCCCTTTCCAACCCAGTACGGTTAAGTTTGCAGTGTGCGGTATAAGCGATACCGTAAAACTTTCTTCTCCTGCTTCTACCACCGTAAGGCTGATTCCGTCCACTGCTATTGATCCCTTGCCCACTACATATCTTAAAATATTCGGTTCCGCTTTAATCCGGTAAATAATCGCAATATCCCGGGGCGTCTTATTGATAATCGTTCCTATCCCATCAACATGACCCTGCACCAGGTGCCCTCCTAATCTGTCTGCCAGCCTCAGCGCCCGCTCCAGATTTACCTGACTGCCGCTGCTTAAAGATTTCAGGGTCGTCCGCTCATAAGTCTCCGGCATTACATCGGCTGTAAAATGGCTTCGGGAATGTTCTGTAACCGTAAGGCAAACACCATTAACGGCAATACTGTCACCTGTTTTAACATCCTCCAGCACTTTGGCGGCCTGAATGAACATTTGAAATGATTGACTGCCCCGATTGATCTGTTTTACTCTGCCAATTTCCTCTATGATTCCAGTAAAAATGCTATTACCTCCCGTTTTAACAACTTTTTATTAAAGGCTATCCTAAATATCATCATTAAGCTTTGCTTTTAACCCCGGGGTGGCAGTAATCAATATATCTTTTCCAAAGGTCCGCATTTCACTGATAGTAAACTGCGCTGCCTCACTCATAAGTTCGCAGCCATCCCCGCCGACTGGCGATGGTGCCCCTCGCCCCCCGATTATCTTGGGGGCAATGAACCAGTACAGCTTATCAACTAATCCCTGATTGATAAATGAGGCATTTATTTCAGCTCCTCCTTCAACCAGTATGCTGGTTATTTCCCGACCGGCCAGAATTGACAGCGCTGCCGCCAGCGGTACCTTATCCTCCTCTAATTGCAGTTTGATTATATCTAGTCCCAGAGCAGCCAAATGCTGAGCCTTTAATTCATCACTATTCATTCCGCAAAAAATTATGGTAGGCTGCTGCCTGCTGCTCCGGGCAATTATGCTGTCCAGGGGCAGATCCAGGTTGCTGTCAATCACTATTCTAATAGGATCCCGGCCGTTTTCTTCATCCAGCCTGGTATTAAGCCGGGGGTTATCCGCCAGCACGGTACCTATTCCCACCAGTATGCCATCGTATGTGTCCCTTAAATGGTGTACATATTTTCTGGCATCTGCTCCCGTAACCCACTTTGAATCACCGGTACGGGCTGCGATCTTTCCATCCAGGGTCATGGCTGTTTTGAGTGCCACGAACGGCATACCTTTCTGTATATATTTGAAAAATATTTCGTTTAAATCTACTGCGGCCTCCTTCATAATCCCAACCTCAGTCTCTATTCCGGCTTCTTGTAGAATCTCTAATCCTTTGCCCGCTACTTTTGGATTGGGATCCAGGACAGCTATAACCACTCTTTTTATCCCTGCCTCAATAATGGCCTCAGTACAGGGAGGAGTTCTGCCGTGATGACAGCAGGGCTCCAGTGAAACATAAAGCGAAGCCCCGGACGCCTTAACACCTGCTGATTTCAAGGCATGTATTTCAGCATGGGGAGTACCAGCTTTTTGATGATAGCCTTCCCCTATTATTTGTCCTTCTTTAACTATGACTGCTCCCACCAGAGGATTGGGACTGGTTCTTCCCCTGGCTCTTGATGCCAGTTCTAAAGCTCTTTGCATGTATTTATGGTCTTTCTTAATCAACCGCTATTCACCTCTCAACGAAGCAAGGGGACGTTCTTTTTGCTTCCTCTTAACACGACACTTATAAATAGAATAAACCCGATATTTCATCGGGTTTTGGACACGGCTTATTAAACCTGCCTATGGGCAAGTTCATATAATCCTTCTTCTCCCATCCAGACTATCACTGTCGGCTCTGGAATTTCACCAGGTCCTGCCCTTTACAAAGGCTCGCGGGCTATAACCGCCGATAGGGAATTTCACCCATCCCCGAAGAAAGTTTTTTATGTTTTTTTGTTATTACATATTATCATCTCATCTAAAAATGGTCAAGCCGCTCCGCATCACGCAGCGCTTGAACTGCCAGGCCTGCATTGCCGGCTCCAAATATATAGGACCCGGAGACCAGGACATTACAACCGGCTTCTACTACCTGTCGGGCCGTCCTGTCATTAATTCCTCCATCAACCTGCAGATAAGCTCTCGAACCGCAGCTGTCCATCATTTTTCTTACCTGCTGGAGCTTGCGAATTACCCGGGGAATAAATTCCTGCCCTCCGAATCCGGGGTTTACACTCATCAGCAGCACCAGGTCAACCTCATCAATGATATTTTCCAGAACATTTACCGGGGTAGCCGGGTTAATCGCCACTCCTGCTTTTATACCGTGGTCTTTAATCATGCTGATCACTCGGTGCAAATGGGTGCATGCTTCGCTGTGAACCCCAATCAAATCAGCTCCAGCTTTAACAAAGTCCGGTATCAACTGTTCCGGTTTTTCGATCATTAAATGAACATCCAGGAAAAGACGGGTATTCTTCCTGATAGCTGCTACTACTGGAGGACCTATGGTAAGGTTGGGCACAAAATGCCCATCCATGACGTCTATATGCAGCCAGTCAGCTCCGGCCTCTTCCACCTTCTTTATATCTTCCTGCAGGCAGGCAAAATTGGCGGACAAAATTGAGGGGGCAATCAATATCATTTGTAACACCTCTCGCTGCTAATTACTTCCTCTAACATGGTTATATAATTGTTATACCTGAACTCGGGTATCCTGCCTTCTTCCTGAGCTCGCTTTACTCCGCAGGTTAATTCTTTATAATGCAGGCAGTCTCTATATTCACAAGAATCCATATATTGATCAAAATCAGGAAAATAAAGAGCCACCTCTCTTCTAGTAATAGAAGGCATATCGACAATACTAAACCCAGGGGTGTCGGCAATAAACCCCCCGGTTGGCAATGGGAATAATTCCACATGTCTGGTAGTATGTTTGCCTCTGCCAATTTTAGCGCTCACTTCCTGGGTTCTGATATTCAAGCCCTCACTCAGCGAGTTTAACAGGGTAGATTTTCCGGACCCGGAGGGGCCAGCCATTACCGCTACCTGTCCTTGAACTGCTTTACGGATCTCCTGGATTCCGCAGCCGGTTTTTGCTGAAGATAAAATGAAGTTAAACCCTGCCGCGGGGTAGTAGTTTTTTATAAGTACAGCCTTTTCACTTTCTGGTATGTCACATTTATTAAGCACTATAATCGGCAGGAGTCGATTATAATAGCTTAAAAAGAGCAGTCTATCCAGGAGTATGGGACTGGGTGCGGGCCGGTCATAGGCAAAGACAATAATCACGGTCGTAACATTTGCTATTTTCGGCCTATATAGTTCATTGTCTCTTGGCAATACCTGTTCCATTATTCCCCGATTATTATCCAGTATGGTAATAACAACTTTATCACCGGTTAATACCTGCTGCTTGAGCTTTCCTCTCAACTTGCACTCGTATATGCTGCCATCTTCATTCTGGACATAATAAAAACCGGCAATTTTTTTTATTATAATGCCTTTCAATTGATTGGCAGTCATGCAGTTCCTCCCTGTATCATCTTCTATAAATTAACCGATTCGTGTTCCTGCCCATTTAATCTGACCACAGCTTTCCCGGTACCAAAGTAGTCTATAGCCACATTTACCGTATCCCCGGCCGCATGATATTCATTATAGACCTCGCGCTCACCCTTAGCATCATTTACCGTTACCTGAACATTGTAATAATCTTCCTCGTCTGGTACATTGATCTTCACCACTCTGGTTTTGGCTACCGGTCCTGGTCCTTTGCTTATGACGAGATTGACTGAGCTTCCTTCATCAACCAGCACTCCAGCAGCTGTGTCCTGCTTTGTTACATAGTTGCTGTAATAGTCCGAGCTTTCCTCATAGCTTACATTTCCCGCCAGCAGCTTCAGCTCGGTTAATTTTGCCTGAGCCGCTTCCAACTCCATACCTATCAGGCTGGGCATGGAAACCCGGTTGGGCGTTGGACCCTTGCTTACCATCAAGTTGATAGTGCTGCCTTTTTTATAACTGGTACCGTACTCGGGGTCCTGAGACATAACTATACCGGCCTCATATTGGTCATCAGGTTTTTCATCAATCAGGCCTACCTCAAATCCAGCATTACGAATAGCTACTTTCGCGTCAGCAATTTTTTTGCCTACTAGATTGGGAACTGCCTCCAACTGCGGTCCATCACTGACCGTAACCTCTATTTTAGCTTTCTTTTTTACCTTCAGACCCTGAACCGGCTTCTGACTGATTATCCGGTCCTTCTCAACTTCATCATCAAAGTTCCGCGCTTTTATACTCATGGTTAAGCCGCTGCCCAACAGGGTTTTGTTGGCATCCTCCATGGTCATTCCCACCACATCAGGAACTACTATTTCTTCTCCAAAAAACGATGAGCTAAAAACATATACGACACCTGAAAGAAAGCCTATCAGGGCTGCCAGTATCAAGATAATGCCCACCGGACTTAATTTTCTTTTTTTTGCCAAGGTATCACCTTCCCCACCTTCTTGAGCCATAAAGTCATTATTAATAACCATTTCCCCATTGCTTCTAGTATGCATGTTGGCCTGAACCTGCAAGAGGTCTTCACTCATATCCGATGCCGAAGCATATCTATGGACTGGTATTTTTTCCATAGCCTTGAGAACGATTTTTTCCAGAGGCAGGGGTATGAGAGGATTAATTATGCGAGGCGGCTGGGGTTCATCATGAATATGTTTAAGTGCTACCGTTATCATGCTTTCAGCATCAAAAGGCAGTTTAGCAGTAAGCATCTCATATAATACACATCCCAGTGAGTATATATCGGTAGCAGGGCTGACTGCATCTCCCTTGGCCTGTTCAGGGGAAATATAGTGAACTGATCCTTCGATGTCTCCGCCAAAGGTAATGGTTTTCTTGTTAACTGCCTGGGCAATGCCAAAATCAGCCACTTTCACTGTTCCCTGGGTAGTAATCAATATATTATGTGGTTTGATATCCCTATGTATAATACCCCGCTCATGGGCGTGCTGAATCCCATGACAGATCATTATTGCAATATCAACGGCCTTTTTAACCGGCAGCGGCGCCTGCTCACTGATGATGCGCTGCAGGGTCTGCCCCTCGATATATTCCATAACGATATAATGAATGCTGTCTTCTTGTCCTACATCAAATATATTGACAATGTTCGGATGTGACAAACGGGCTGCCGCCAGAGCTTCGGTCCTGAACTTATGAACAAAATTTTTATCCTGGGAGAATTCTTCCTTTAGTATTTTAACTGCTACTATCCTATCGAGTATTCGGCAATGAGCAGTAAATACGTCTGCCATGCCGCCTTCGCCTATTTTTTCCTTTAACTCGTATCTTTCGCCCAATACAGTGCCAATCAAAGTTGTAACCCCCTATTACACTAGTATCAGTATTAATGTGACATTATCATAACCACCATTATCCAGAGCTCTGGCCACCAGTTGCTGGGCTGCTCCTTCAATATCCGCTCCAAATTCACGAATAATTGCCAATATCTCTTCCTCATTAAGCATATCTGATAAACCATCTGTGCAGAGCAGGATGATATCACCCGGGACTATTGTTTCGGTTAAATGATCAATCACAACCTCTTCCTCAATGCCCAGTGCTCGGGTGAGCACATGATTATAGGCATTGCTGCTCATTTCTTCAGGTTTAAGCAGTCCGTCTTCCATCATCTGCTCAGCCAGAGTATGATCCCGGGTTAACTTTCTGATCCCGGTTTTATTGATAAGATACAGCCTGCTGTCCCCCACATGAGCAATGAGCAGCTCGGGGCCTGTGAATATGGCGGCGGTTATAGTAGTTCCCATTTCAAAAAGCTCCGGATTTTCCTTACTGCAGGATATGATAGCTTCATTAGCCCGGATTACGCTTTGGGTTAACCATTTAACCGGCTCCTGCTGGTCAAAAGCAGCCAAGGAATCCTTGAATGCTTGAATAGCCAGGCTCGAAGCTACATCTCCCCCTTTATGGCCTCCCATGCCATCACAAACCACGCAAAGCCCCATCTCTTCTGCTATCAAAAGACGATCTTCGTTTGATTTCCTTACCAGCCCAATATCTGTTAATCC
>CAZBKS010000027.1:0-11505 GCA_964492475.1 uncultured Syntrophomonas sp.
TCTTATGCCTTGTCAGAAGCAACCAGTTAATGTAAACTAAGCCTATCGGGGGGTGGTGTAAATTGCCAAGACAGGCAAGAGCAATAGCTGCTAGTGGTGTTTATCATATCATGCTTCGGGGAAATGAACGCAAAAACATATTTCAGCAAGATGAAGATAAGCAGCGGTTTTTAGGTGGTATTATTGAAAAACAGCGTGAAAAAACATTTTCAGTATATGCCTATTGTCTGATGGACAATCATATACATATGCTCATAAAAATCAATAACTATGATTTAGCATCTGTCATAAAAGGTATAGCCGTACGATATGCTTCATTTTATAACTGGAAATATAAACGTGTAGGCCACGTTTTTCAGGATAGGTTTAAAAGCGAATCGATTGAGGATGATCGATATTTGTTAGCAGCGGTAAGATACATCCACAATAATCCAGTAAAAGCTGGTATTTCGGAAACACCCGCCAACTACAGATGGAGCAGCTATTCTCACTACCTGCGTTACGATAACCCAGGTTGGATAGAAACCGGTTTGGTTTTAGGAATCATTGGAGAAGACTGGATAACAGCAGTCAATGAATTTGAACGATTTTCCAGAGAACAGGATGATATTACGTTTATTGATTGGGATAATGAGCCAACGGTGCGCACATTTGATGAAGGCAAAACTTATCTGTCATCATATCTTCAAAGCAAAAAACCAGGTTTAACAATCAGCCAGATTAAAGAAGACAAAGCCCTGCGCAAAGAAATTATTTTGCATCTTAGGAGCGAGACGGACCTATCACAACGCATGATCGCTATGCTTTTGGAAGTCGATAAAGGCGTAGTGGAAAGAACAAAGGCGTAATAGAACGAGGCGCAGGAACCGGCCCCATGCATCGATAGACCAAGGCACAGGAACCGTCCCCGTGCCTTGGAAGGAGATTTTGAATGCGTTATTTCGCTGATTATCATACTCACACCAATTTTTCCGGGGACAGTGAGGCCCCTATGGAGTCAATGGTCAAGAGAGCAATAGAACTGGGATTAACTGAACTGGTATTCACTGATCATGTGGACTATGATTATGCCGATCCGATTTTTGAAAATATTGATTTTGATGATTATTTAAAACACTATCATTATATTAAAGAAAAGTACCGCCGGGACATAAATGTTTTAATGGGCGTGGAAATAGGTTTCCAGCTGCATGTAGAACCCAGGATCGAAGAATTGCTGTCAAACTTCAATTTTGATTTCGTGATTTATTCTACTCATATGGCTGACCAGTTGGATTTTTATACCGGTGCTTTTTTCGATGGCAAGGAAAGGAATGCTGCTTATCAGAGATATTTTGAAAATGTTCTGCAGAGCATAAATAAACCTGCCAATTTTAATGTATATGGACACCTGGATTTTATCGTTCGTTATGGTGATTATGACTCCAAGGTGCTTTCTTATCTTGAGCATGCAGAGATTATTGACAAAATTCTGCAGACTCTTATTTATAACGGCCGAGGCATTGAGATCAATACCTCGGGCTACAGATATGGACTGCCGCACATGCATCCCCAGGAGGATATTATCATGCGCTATAAAAAACTGGGCGGCGAAATCATCACTGTAGGTTCTGATGCCCATCGCCCCGGTGATCTTTGTGCAGATTTCAATGATGCTTATACCCTGCTAAGAGAATCTGGTTTTAAATATATCAACGCTTATAAGCAAAGAAAGCCCCGTTTCGTGAAGATTCCTTAACCTGAGTCATTATAATACTCAGGCCGCAAAAGATAGCCGCTTTCGCTGTTTTTCACCTGATCAGCATATAAATGGTGATCGATCCCAACAGGTTGATCGCACCCATAATGAGCAGAGTATTCTCGCGTTGATGTCTTTCCTGTCTATTTTCACGGCTTTCCGAATAGTTTATGGCCCTGACCTGGTAGCCGCTCCCCAGTGATCCCGAAGTTATTATAGCGATGGCCAGAAACAACATTCCCGCCACACAAGGAATATTTATCAGCCAGGCTATATCTCTCAGGATAACAGCCGTAGTTCCGGCTAGAATAAAAATAGCTGCACTATATAAAACTGCTTTTCTCAATTTAATCTCCTCACTTAAATTAAAAGCTATTTGTTTGCTGTTACATTTTTGCCATAATTTAACTTTATCAAATTGTGATTATTAATACAATATTGATTTCACTACAAAAAAACCTGTTTGGTTGCATAAATATGCAGGAGCCGTCGTCGGAGCATGCTAGAAACACCCACCCTTCACCCTCCGGGTACTACCCCGAAACGGGACAACTGATGTGCATTCACTTCGTTACTGCACTATTAAGGTTGCTGATGTTCCCGTTGGTCACTATTAATGTTGCACCCTATCGGGCACTACAGATACTCCCGTTGGTCGTAATTAAGGTGGCGGGTACAACTTATACTCCCTCTGGTCGTTTTCAATATAATGCTGCGAGGCGAAGCGGTGGAAAGGGGCAAGAGTGACGCTCCGCACGGATGCAGATTTGGAACGTCCCCCTGGAGCTTCAAGACAAGCAGTTGGTTTTTCTCACGCGGATTCCTGGCGACGGAATATTCATGCATCCAAGCCAGCACATTATACCTCTTTTCAGTGGAACCCTCCATGTCTACAAGGCACAATCATAAATGAAAATTGTTATCTGTCACTGCATAAAGTTTACCATTTTAAGCCAAGTTTTAATTATCAAGGCACCAAGGTTGATCTTGATATTGATGGTATCCTCGTAGTGGAACCTAACATGATTGTCTTCAAGTACAGCCAATTGTGGCCACAATTCAAAGAATTGAGGAACAGCACGTGAACTAAACTTCATATTATCTCGGGCAATCAAACCCTGAATCTAAATTTGGAGAAATGAATCCGTTGGAAAAAGTTTAGCAACAATTCGTGCTGCCTCTTTTACCTGTTCGTTTTAAGTCTTATAATAGTCATAGTTTTATTTAGTTTACTCAAAATAATATGGATTAGCAGGAGACATGCTGATGCAAAATAATCTTTCAAAAAATCAAGTATTACTGACTATCGCCATAGCTTCATTTTTAACCCCGTTTATGCTGTCCGCAACAAATATCGCTCTTCCTGCTATACAGCGAGACTTCACTGCCAACGCGGTAATGCTGAGCTGGATTGCCACTTCCTTTCTCCTATCCACTGCCGTATTCCTGGTGCCAGCTGGGAAAATTGCTGATATCTATGGTCGCAAAAAACTCTTCATGGCAGGAATAATCATATTTACCCTGGCTTCACTCTTATCAGCTTTCGTTCCCTCCATCGAATGGTTAATATTGATGCGCATCTTTCAGGGGTTGGGTGGTTCCATTACCATGACCACTGCAGTCGCCATCCTTACTTCGGTATACCCGCCCCAGGAACGTGGTCAGGCTCTGGGAGTAAACGTGTCCATGGTGTATATAGGTCTGGCCTGCGGACCTACCCTGGGGGGATTGCTAACCGCCCATCTGGGTTGGCGAAGCATCTTCTTTATGGCTGTTCCACTTGGAATAATCATAATAATGTTAACCCTTTGTTATCTGAAAGGTGAGTGGGCAGACGCCCGGGAAGAAAAACTGGACATCACCGGCAGCCTGATCTACGCCTTTAGCGTAATTGCGCTAACCTATGGTTTGACTCTGCTTCCAGCCTCATCCGGCATCTTGTATCTGTTTCTGGGCATGCTGGGGGCGGCTGCCTTTGTTAAAAGCCAGTTATCTGCTAAATATCCGGTATTCAATGTTCGCCTGTTTAAAAATAACCGGGTATTTGCTTTCTCTAATATAGCGGCTCTTATTAATTATGGAGCAACCGCCGGAGTAACTTTTCTATTGAGCCTTTATCTGCAGTATATAAAAGGAATGCCCCCTCAGACTGCAGGCCTGGTTTTAATCGTACAGCCTATCGTCCAGGCTCTTTTGTCACCCGCGGCTGGAAAGTTGTCAGATAAGATTGAACCTGGTCTCATTGCATCGCTGGGTATGGCCTCAACTTCCCTGGGTTTGTTCTTATTGATATTCTTACACACCCAGACTCCTATTCCTTATATTATTTCTGCCTTGGTTGTACTGGGAATTGGATTTGCGCTCTTCGGATCCCCCAATACCAATGCGGTAATGGGGTCGGTGTCCAGACAGTATTATGGCATTGCCTCGGGATCAGTTTCTACCATGCGGCTTTTGGGGCAAAATTTCAGTATGGCCCTGGCTACCCTGATGATTACTCTATATATGGGCAAAGCCGCCATATCACCCGCCACTTATGAACATTTTCTGGCCAGCAGTCATGTTTCTTTCAGCATCTTTACACTGCTCTGTATAGCAGGGATTTATTTTTCCTATTCCCGGGGCAAGATGCACACCGGTGATCAATCAGCAGAAGGCGAGTAGTTCAAACTCCACTAATTTTGACACTAAACATGCGAGAAATTTCTCTTAACATACCAGGGGAAAATTTCTTCAATTACAATTTGATAGCTGTTTATATTTGTATTAAAATGGAAATAAGTATTAATAGAAAGGAGGTTCCTATGAGTAAATACCTATTGCATAACCGGACCATCGTTTTTATTTTAGCGGTGCTGCTATTCGCTAATATTTGCATAATCCCTGCCCAGGCCAGCAGCGATGATATTATAGTATATGTTGACGGTCATAAGTTAAGCTTTGATGATCCACCCATAATTGAAAACGGTCGTACTTTAGTTCCTCTGCGGTCTATCTTCGAAGCTATGGGGGTACCTGTTGATTGGGATGGTTCTACCTCAACAGTTATTGTTATTAAAGATAATATGGAACTTCGATTAACTATTGGTTCCACCTCCCCCACCATTAATGGAGAGCCTGTACCTATTGATGTTCCAGCCCGAATAATTAAGGGACGCACCTATGTACCATTGCGATTTGTCAGCAATGCGTTTGGAAACCAGGTAGATTGGTTCAGCAATTCCAATACTATTTCTATCAACTCCAATATATCTGATTCAAGTACCATAAGACATGAACACATCAACGTACAGATCTTTAATGGATGTGAAGACCTGGCTATGCTTATTCAGTATTCTGACGAAAATACTGAGGAAACCACTCTGATTACTGCAGGAAATTGCTCAGACGCCGCTGATATAGTAGAAAAGCTGGAGGATAATGATGTGCATTCTATTGACCAGTTTATCGTCACCACCCCCTTTAAAGAGAACAGCGACGGCATCACCGAAATATATGAAAACTTTAGAGTGAAAGAAACGATAATAAGCGATGAAACCAGTACCTCTGACGCCTATGAAGAGTATATGCAGGAAAACTATCCTGATTTCCCTCTAAAACCAGATATCCCGGATATCTCAGAACTCATACCTGATGTATCAGAATTAATACCTGACCTTTCAGAATTAATTCCAGACCTGTCTGATCTTTTTTAAATTAAATACTCTGAGGAGGGGGGTACCCCCTTCTTAGAGTGTCAATCAAGTCAGACCGAGCAAAAAGAGCACCTTCCGGGCACCACAGTGCTCGTTTTACTCCCTATTATTGAAGTTCAAGAGCAAGGCATTAATGAAAGCTAGTGATTGATTCGTACATAAGGTACGGTCTATCCATTTCTGGCCCATCGCACAAAGTGTTCACAGTTGTTGAAAATTATATTATAGTCGCTTTCTCCATACCTGCTCAGGCCTCTTTTAATAATCTCATCCGCGGGATAAGCGGCCGGGCTTTCTTCATTACTTCTTTTTTGTATTTTTGCTCCCTCGGCAAATTCTTCCAAACCGGTTATTTTTACTTTACTCATATGATAATGAAGTACCATGTTTTCACCCATGTATATGCCATGGTGAGTAAACCCTGGCCGCTGTGCAAACAGGTGGTCTCCCTTTTGTATATCTGCTGCATTATCTGCTAACAGCATCCTGTTCAAACCATTATGACGGCTCTCAATATAATTATCAATGGTGTCCAATAAATTGTGGTACGTGCGGGCAGCTTTTCCCAGGGACGGATTCATTTCCCCGGTTATTTGCTGTATTTCTTTTCTGTTCTCCCGATTGAGCTTTATCAATGAATGGATCTTGTCCATCTGTTCTCTGCGCTTAAGTGATTTCTGCCTGCGCTCTTCAGTTTTTTCCCTTTGTTTGGCCATTTTTATTCGGGAACGCTGACCCCGTATGCCTTTCAAAAATTCCATGGTCATCCTCCCTGTATTGCTATACATAAATATTTCTGCGCCAGGTTTCCCTTTCCCTTCCCATTTCAAATAGAAACAACGGCTTTACGTTATAACTTGCTTAATTAAAGTGAAGTTAGCCAATAATTTAGGTTTGATCTTAGTTACTATCATAATTGCATGATAATTGCTATACCACCAAGATTGCATATAGATGTGCTATTATAATAAATTTTTATATCCCCCCAAAATATGTGCATCTTATCACAGGTAAATATTGATTAATTAAAATTGATGTGCTAGACTAATCGTAATCTTACAATCTTATATGACTCCGAGTTAATATGCCTAAGGCACGGCTATGGTTTATTAACCTGGGTGCAGGGGGAAACACCTGTGCCTCCCCTTATTGTGGAAAGGAGACAAGGCCTTACAGACTTATGCCTGCATATTTTTTTATGCATGTTTATGTGCATTCTTGCATTTTATTTTGCTGGTATAGTTGGAATTTTGTCGTGTCTATATTTTCCATAGACACGATTTTTTATTCGGTAAAATGCTCTTTTGGGGCTTTTGCATACAATCCCAATCTTTTTCTACCCGCTTGTATAAAGCGGGCTTTTTTTTTCAGCTTACCCACTGGGGAGTTTAATGCTTTGGCTTAGCCAGGAGCCAATTAGGCTCGCTGCGCTCGAAATAATAATGAAGCCTACAGGACAACCCCTTCCATCCGCCGGCGCTGAAAAAGGGTGCTCAAAATAATTGGTCCGGATTTCATTTAGTAGTATGGCGGTCACGTGTTATAATTGAATTCATATAAAGGGGTGATTTTAGGATGTTTTACCATAACCTTATGGAAAAGTTTCGTAAAATAGTAGAAGAAAATGGCTTGCTGGATGAAGAAGTAATTATAAGCGGCCGGACCCTTTCGGTAGCGGAAGCCATTGGAAGCCCACAACGGAAGGATTATCCTATCGTAAAAGGCAAAGAAAAATTAATGGAGGCTGTATTCAAAGGTAAAAAAGGTCAGGCTTTCACAGATTCGGCCGGTGATTTTCAGGGAACTCTAAAAGACGTGCTGGGCAAAAACCCGGAGAGCAACTTCGATCGGGCTGTTTTGATATCTACCATGAATGCGGTTCTACGCTACCTGGGGCTTATTGATAAAACTATTCACTGCCATGACGAAGACCCCGAGCATTGCTCGTTGGAGTTGATACAGTATATCAAGAATAAATTTGGAAACCCCAGGGTAGCGCTTATTGGGTTTCAGCCAGCTATGCTGGAAAAACTACAGTCTGTCTTCGCAGTTCGTGCTGTAGACCTTGATCCGGATAATATCGGCAAGATCAAATCCGGAGTAAAAATAGAAGGTCCTGAAGCAACTCGTGAGGTACTGGATTGGTGTGATCTCATTGTCGCCACTGGAAGTACTGTAGTTAATGCAACGATTGCCGATTACTGCTGTGATAAACCTGCTTTATTCTTTGGCACTACAGGTGCTGCGGCAACGAAGCTCATGGGCCTGGAACGCTGGTGTTTCCTGGGCAGTTGATATAAGAGCCGCTTGGTTCAAGCGGCCCAGACCGATGAGAGAGGCGCATGGACCAGGCTGGTTGGAACAACGTTGTTTTACTGACATATACGGGACGGTGTAAATTAATAGTATTATGCAATACTCTCACTAAATAAAAGCTACTTTTGAGGGATCAATCCCGAAAGATACTTCTTTCCCTTCATAAAGCTGGAGTTCATTATAAGTGTTTGCAGTTAAGTAAGCCTTAAACTCAACTCCATCACTGCTGATATCTATTTCATGAAATACACCATTATTTCTGGTATGGGTGATTCTCCCCAGAAACCCACAGCGGTCGTCTATGATACTATTGCTTATCACAATGTTTTCTGGCCTGATACCGATGAATTCTTTACCCTTTATATCAAAATTGTCTAACAGCACTTGAAGTTCTGGTTTAGTCTTAAGTCCATCAATTTTCAACAGGTTTTTCATTCCCACAAATTCAGCCGTAAATATTGAAGCAGGTTTCTCAAATACCTCCTCAACAGGACCAACCTGCTCGATACTGCCGTCTTTGATTATTCCAACCCGGTCAGCCAAATAATATGCTTCTTTAAAATCATGGGTAACCATAAGTATAGTAATTTTTAGAGTTTCATGCAGTTTTTTCAGCTCTGCTTCTATTGCATCTTTAATCCCTGAATCAAGGGCCGTCAGGGGTTCATCCAGCAAGAGAATATCCGGATCTAGAATCAGTGCCCGGGCTAAAGCCACCCGCTGCTTTTCACCCCCGCTTAAAAATACCGGATATCTATCCAGTATATGGTTTATCCTTAATAAGTCTATCAAGGTTTCAAAATTCTTTTCATATTTTGGATTATTATTGTCTTTACGAAAACGGAGACCATATTTGATATTATCTTTGACCCTCATATGAGGAAACAATGCCAAATCCTGGTAGCAAATTGAGATGTTGCGCTCCTCTGGTTTTTTCCCGGTAACCTCCTTGTTATTAATACAAATGATCCCAGCCTGAATAGACTTTAATCCTGCAATAGATTCCAGAAGTACGGTTTTGCCGCTGCCGGTCGGTCCCAGGAGGACAAAATACTCACCCGTATTTATAGTAAGGCTGAGATCTTTCATCCTGAATTCACCCAGTTTGAGGGATAAGTCTTTTACTTCTATCATATCGTTCCCCCCTCCCTGTGTGTTGATGCCAACAACCTTAAAATAATAAACATTATTAAACACAATATTATTAAGATCACTGCTACCGGAACTGCATACATCATCCCATAAGCGGTAAAGCGTTCATAAATCACGGTTGGTGCTATCATCGGATGATAAGCCAGAATTATAACTGCACCAAATTCGCTGATAGCTCTAGCCCAGGTCAGTATCATCCCGCTCAGTATGTCCCTCCAGGCCAGTGAAAAGGTGATTAGAAAAAACGTCTGGGTATGGTTTGCACCCAGAGTGCGGGACACATTTTCCATACGAGGCGATACCCATTTAAATGCCTCTTTGGCAGCATTAATTAAGAAAGGCATGCTGACAAAGGTCATAGCCAATACGATCGCTGCAACGGTTCCCAGCACCTCGATACCTGCCTTTTCCATCAACTGCCCGGTCCAGCTGCGTGGGCTAATAACAGTTAAAAGACAAATCCCTGCTACTGGATGTGGTATTACAATCGGTATGTCCACTATACTCTCTACCAGACTCTTAAATCTAAATTCCTTTCTAGCCAGAACATATGCAAAAGGTACCCCCAGAATAAAGGCAACTATAGTGGTTATGGTTGCGGCCCCCATACTTAAATAGATGGACTCTAAAACTTGTTTGTCTCTAAATGTATCAAATATAATTGCCGGTTCAGTCCAAAACAAGGTGCTTATGAGCGGGTATATACAGAACAGCATAATAATAGTGCCTGTAATAAAAGATACTACAAATAGTGATTCAGTTCTTTTTTTATTCATTATAACCATAACCTCCAGAAGCTCTGCAAGCTAAAGCAGAGGTCAGGTAAGGCCTGACCTCCTTATATTATCCCAACTAATTATAGCTTTATTTTATTAAGGCATTCAAATCTTCCGGGAAACCCTCTCCATTTATTATTATTGGATCAAGGATTGGTTGACCGTTATCTTCGAGTATCTTGAGACCCTGCTCTTTATCGAAGAAGAATTTCAAGAATTCAATAGTCAGTTCTGTATTCTCACCTGAATTCGGCATGGTCATTCCATATACTATCGGTTCGCCCACTCTAGTTACTGTTTCCCCAGGAGCAGAACCGGTAGTTTCCAACGTAGCCTGGGCATATATTTCTGCATTCTCAATCTGGCTGAGGTTAACCTTATTAGGCAGTTCAACCCACTTGAAGGCCGGGTTAGCTGCAGCATGCTGCCGGGCTACACTTTCATATTCAAACGCATAGTCCAGGGCTCCGGTTTCAAGCAGAGAAATCAACTCAACTGATTTGGGGCGAATGTTTTCTTCAGGGCAGTTATCGCATAACTTCTGATATAAACCCTCTTGTTCATATTTCAGTTCTGCCAGCTGCCAGCAAAGAACGCTCCTGTATCCGCAGGGATCATCGTTAACGTTGCTGTGTCCATAATTGACACCATCTTTTAAGAGTATTTCGTACCAGTTGTCTTTAGTTATTTCATCAGCATACTTACTCTTATCAGTGTATATAATAACCATGGAGTTGTTTGCAAACAGGGCATCCCAGCTTGCAAAATCCGGTATAAGCTCATCTTCAAGGGGCTTATAGTCAGCCGATGCGAAGATATCCACTTTGTCCCCCAAATCTACTATCTGACGGATAAGCTTGGTACTGCCCCCTTCAGTTCTTTGTATATCGACTTTGGGATGAAGGGTTTCAAATTCTTTTTCCAGGGCAGCAAATGGTATGGATAGACTTCCAGCATGGTATATTACTACCGTACCTTCCAATTCAGCCGCCTGTTCTGGGGCTGGCTCCGGATTAGTGGCATTTTTTTCTCCTCCACATCCTCCTGCTACACAAGAAGCAATAAATAATAACAGCATCAATACAATCCAGGTCCTTTTCTTAAACATACTGCATTCTCCTTTTTTCTCAGATTTATCGTTAATTTCGTATACAACTGGATTTTAAAAACACCCCTCCTTCAGTAATAATAAACTTAAAAGTTTCGCCCTAAAAAAATAGCCAGCACATGGATTATCCCGTGCCGGTTATACTTCAATCGAATCGCAAATAAGTACAGTAGGAATTAACAGAACATCATATAATGTGTCTATATACCTATCTTATTTACCATCAGCTCTTCTTTCCAAACACGGGAGGCTAAAACATTTCCATTCCAGCCTATCGGCTGTCAATCTTGGGCTCGTAGGCCTTTAGACTTTTCAGCTCGAAGAACCTGCTTATTAAGTTTATTTCAATTTAATACTTTATTCGATAATATAATTGTATTTCCTTCACCAAGCTATTTTTTTAATAAAATAATTAATATACGCTGGGAGTAAATTCCCTGGAAAAATTAAGAGGATCCCCTTCTAAAAACCAAATCATCAAATAAAAGGAGACCTTCATATGGGTTCTATTATATTATTATATAGCTTGAGAAAAATGGCCCTCTTGTGGAGCTTTCGACACGATCCAATATATGATTTCACTTGCGCAATCTCTCATTTTTTTTTAGAATGAATTAATATCCATTTTTTAAAATTGAAATAAAAGAATTAAGCTGCTTCATACAGATGTAAGAAAACACTATAATAGGGCTATTGTCATGCTGCAGCATTGCCAAGTTG
>CAZBKS010000028.1:0-11447 GCA_964492475.1 uncultured Syntrophomonas sp.
CCTCCCAGCCCAATGAATTTTGTCTACACTTCTAATATATGAGGAATTTCAGAAAAGTTTCTTATATATTAAGGACAGGCCGATGTATTATGGCATGATAGTATTATATCCACAAGCACAAGACCATCCCTGACAATGTGATTGAAATACAATTATTTGAATTTTTTCTGTCGCTGTAGTCTGAATTTATTCCTTTTTACCCCGGTCAATAGAAAATTTTAATTTTTGCTTAAGCTATTGATTATTAATTACGATAGTAATAAAGAATTAAATTCCATATGGGCTGGACTCATTTTGAGAGGCCCATCACGGTGCCGACTGATTGAAGTACCGTCATCAATATGATGTATAACAAGGAGGTCAAATTTTATGATGAGGTCTCTCTATACTGCCAGTAGTGGCATGTATGCTCAACAGTTAAATATTGATACTATCGCCAATAATATTTCCAATGTAAATACTACTTCCTATAAAAAACAAAGAGCCGAATTTCAAGACCTGCTTTATCAGCAGATAACCCGCCCAGCGACCATTAATGATCCAGTAGGAATTGCCGTTGGTCTAGGGGTAAAACCTTCTGCTATATCTACGTCATTTAGCCAGGGCAGCTTGCAGGAAACCGGTAACTCAACTGATGTTGCCATTATCGGTCAGGCTTATTTCAAAATAGAAGTCCCCGGATATGATGGAGAACTCTATACCCGGGATGGTTCTTTTCAAATTGATGCAGAAGGAAACCTCTGCACTTCTGATGGCTATGTTGTAGTAGGTGTAGATTCTATTGATGAAAATGCCACCGATATTTCGATTGCCAAAGATGGTATAGTTACTTATATGACTTCTGATAGCGATGAAGCCGAGGAAGCAGGTCAAATCGAATTAGTTAAATTTGCCAATCCTGCCGGTCTGGAGAAGCTGGGAGGCAATCTCTATGCTGGTACGGCCAGCTCGGGAGATGCAGAAGATTGTGATCTAAGCGATGATGCTTCCATATACCTGCAATCGGGGTACCTGGAAATGTCCAATGTCCAGATTGTCGATGAAATGGTTGGTTTAATAACTGCTCAGCGTGCTTATGAGATGAACTCCAAAGTCATACAGTCATCAGATGAAATGCTGCAGACAGCGACGAACCTACGCAAATAATCAGCAAAGGAGCTTGGAGATATGAAAATAGATACCAGCATGGTTGATCCGCAGACGGCTCAGCTAAGTGCTTCTACCGCCCGGGAAACTTCCCAGGTGAACAGTTTTGACCGAGCCTTAAAGAGCGCTATCCAAAATGATGATCAGAAGAAATTATATGAATCCTGCCAAGAGCTGGAAAGTGTGTTCTTAAATAAGGTTTTGGATTCAATGCGAGCCTGTATATCCTACAGTGATCTTATAGACCGGGATTTTGCTACCGAGACTTATGAAACCATGCTGTTTGAAGAATATGCCAAAACCATGAGTAAAACCAGTTCGCTGGGTATCGCAGATATTCTATATAAACAACTGAGCTCACAGTTGGCGGAAGTTGATTAGCAAGGCAAGGAGACGGTTCTTTCAAGGCAAGGGGACGGTTCTTTTGCCTCATTTTATCCAGGCAGAATGAGGCAAAAGAACCGTCCCCTTGCCTTGGTCTAGAAAATAATTGCAACCTTTTTATATCTTCAGGGTATATTAAATAGGTAATAAGAAGGAATTGATTCATGGATATTTCCGTTAATCTCATCCGTAGATGCAAAAAAATGGAAAGAGATGCTTTTGATGTGCTGCTAAGCTCTTATGAAGGGCAGTTGTACAGACTTTGTTTTAGCTATGCCCGCAATCATGAAAGCAGTATGGATATCATGCAGGAGGTATTTATCAAGGTTTTTCGTTCAATAAATACTTTTGATGAATCAAGGCCTTTTTGGCCCTGGTTAAAAAGGATTGCGGTTAACACCTGTTTGAATTATGAACGGGATCAGCAAAAGCATGTTCATGCTGCTCTGGATTCTCTATATGTTGATAAACCTGACTTGATTAATATTATTGATTCTCGAACCAATATAGAAGGAGACCTGGCTGCTCAAGATATGAAAAGATTTATTCAAGAAGCCATTATTGAACTGCCGGATTCTTACCGAATGGTTTTGGCCCTGCGATATATGGAAGAAATGAGCTATAAAGAAATGGCATCCATTCTGGATCAGCCCATTGGCACAGTTAAAAGCAACCTGTGCCGGGGGAGAAATTTGCTAAAAGCAAAGCTAAAAAGCTCTGGCCTGCTGGAGGTGTAATGAATGTGTGATCTGAACAAAGAGTTACTGCACGAATATATAGACCGGGAACTGACTGCACTGGAAGCTCAGCTTTTGGAAGAACACCTTAAAACCTGCTCTGAGTGCAGACGAGAATTGAACCAGTTAAAAATACTGGACTGGGATTTTCGTTTTCAGGACCATATTGATATACCCTATCAGCAATTAGCTGATTTAAGGAAAATTACTTTCGATCATTGTTTTGCAGAATTAGCAGCTTCGCAGGAGAATAATTCTCTTATGGATGTATATAAAATCCAGACTTCGTCTATGAAACTGGCGGTTAATTACATGCAATTCCTGCCTGGAGCAAGTCTAATGAAAACAGCGGGGAACACCACCATGAACTATTTGGGTAAAAAACTGGACCTACGAAAAATTATATCCCTAAAAAGGTAGGTGCCTGGATGAATATTATTCTGACTCTTCTGCTGGTCATTTTAATTTTTATACTGCTTATCCTGTTTATACCGGTCAAATATAATGCAGATGTTAAATATCAGGATGAATTCACCTATGCCTTTCAGGTTGGCTGGGGATCTCTGTTAAGATTTGTGCTGCCACGACCAGCCAGGCAAAATAAGCTTCAGCTTAAATTTTTTGGTATATCTTTCCCGAAGTCGAAAAATCAATTGTCACCTGATAAAAATAGACCTGAGCGTAAGCAAATCAGAGGTTTTTGGGGCCTCAAAGTCTTGCAGAGTTTTTTAGAAAACAGACTGCAGGTCACCACATGGGAACTGCTCAAGCAACTGCTGTTAGCTTGCAAGCCCCATGAGATTATGATAAATGGCCAGTATGGCTTCTATGAGCCCCACTTTACTGCCTGGCTTCTTCCCTGCTTGTCTTTAGTGGATGGGATGGATAAAGCATACATCGTCAACCTGAATCCGGTATGGGATCGGGAATACCTGGAAATCAGTATAATTATAGCCGGCTCCATAACTCCAGCACTATTACTGTCGTACATAATAAAATTTGTTCTGCAAGCTTCAACCTGGCGTTTCCTGCTGGCGGTTCGGAAAAATAAGAAAACAGTGCAACCTTGTTAATTGCAGCGGGTATATAAAATAAAGGGGCTTTAATAATTATGGAATGGAGGAAAAATGATGGATATAACTCAGAACATCAATGCTTTATTCGAACAATTGGAAAAATTTTTTAAGACTGAAACCGTATTTGGTGAAGCAATTCAAGTGGGCAGCATCACTCTCATCCCGGTTATCAGCGTTGCTTTTGGTGCCGCTGGCGGTGGTGGTTCGGGCAATGACCCCAAGGGCATGGATGGAACTGGCGGCGGTTCAGGAGCAGGAGGCAGAATTTCTCCCAGTGCATTGATTGTCATTAAGGACGATGAAGTAAGCGTAATGCCTTTAACCAACCGGGGTTCCATTGACAAAATCGTAGAAATGATTCCAGAGATGATGAACAAGATGTCAGGCCCTAAAAACCAGGAATAGTTCAGGGCAACAGTTGGTGGGCAGGGCTCCTTAAACATTATGCTTGAGGAGCTTCTTTATTAATTTTCCAAGCACCCGTGAGTCTTATCATCTCTATGAGCCATTCTTAGATCCACTCATATTGGTATGTATAGTATAAAACCAAAAATAATTTGACATCCATAAAGTGACAAAATTGTATAAGCCTTCTGGTATATACTAAACTAAATACGATCAGTTTCTGAAGATATGATGAATCTTCACACCTTAGGTGACAATGCCTACTATGGATAATATATAGGAACGAGTTTAAAGAGTTGGTAAAAAAAAGGGGGGTGGGCAGTTGAATACCAAACCCCTGCCCACCTATATAAGAGGTACAATTTATCATTGTTATCATTAGATCATAGGAAACAGTAATAATTAATCCTAAGCCCAACACTGCTTCCCATATATTTTAATTTGTCCTTTTTCAGACACTGCAATTCAAAAAGAAAGCAGGCGAGCAGGTGAATACCAAACCCCTGCTCACCAATATAAGAGGTACAATTGTTTTACCCTGTTAGCAATTTTTCATTGCAGGAAAAACAAATCATTATTCTTTGGTAATCTCATCCAATACTTCATCAGGAATTTTATCCAAAGCCTGGTCAGGAATCTTTTGAACAGCTTCGGATTTATTCGATTTATTCGATTTATTCGATTTATCCGATTTATTGGGATTAACTTCTTCTACTTCATTATCATCCGGTTCTTCACTGCCTACAGTAGTCTCCTCATTCAGCTGTTCGTCTTTATTCCGGCCATTCTGGTAATTTTCATTTTTTTCATTATCATTAGCGTTGGCATCAGTTCCATTATCTTTTGGTCCAGCATTCAGTTCCTGGGGCTCCCCTGTATCCTCATCTTCTTTGCTCATCTGCTGCCTAACTTTATCCCTTATGGTCAGCCCATATACTGTTTGCTCCTTATCGTTAACCTGAATCTGAATTAAATCATAGTCACTTATTCCATCCTGAGCTATAACATCATCGACTTTTTTAGCTATTCCAGGAGGCAAAGGTTTATCATTTGCTTTCTTTACTATAACAGTTATTTCAGCTAAATCAGAACTGTTATCTTCTGCCAGTGCTTTTCCCAATATTATTTCAAGAGCCGCATCCAAATTTTGCCCTTTTATACTGATTTCCTCCAGCAGCATTTCGCCCTCAGAATTGATCGCGCTTACTGATACTACACGATTCCACCTATTTACTCCCATTTCAACTCCAGACGAAACTTCGGCATAGGCTACTACATTAAAAAAATCTACTACACCCATAAGTATTATCAAAAATGCTGCTGCTGCCGCAGTATATTTACCATAATTGGCATGGTTCTTCCCCTGGTATATTTCACCCGGCATCAATGACCGGAATGTTATTACCCTTCTGTATTCCCCATTTTTAAGCAGAACAACAGCCCATCCTTTTCCTGACTCAAGTACGATCCCCCGGATATCTGACATCTTACGCGCCCCCTTCGGAAGGTAAAACATAGGGTTTCAAATAAGATAAATCATTAATAATAATCAGTGCATTGGCTATGATATAACGTCGGTATCTATCTACAAGCTTTCGGCTTACCATTTCCCTTTCCTCAAGCATCTTTACGGGCAGCTTCTTCTTATCCAGCAAATACGCTCGGTAAGCTTCCTCACTGGCAATCTTCCAGGCTATTTGTTTTGTTTTTTCCCGGGTCTTATTATGTCTGGGACTATTTTGGGCTAGATCAACAAAACAGATGTCATAGGACTGCAGGATATGACTTAAAATGTCTATTTCCTGTTTTCTGGCCATCTCATCAACAATATCTTCAATGCTGCTGTCATCAACTATTTCGATAATGCTTTTGTCGTTCTGCAGCTCCCATAGGGATATGGCCTGCCTTCTCTTTTCGCTGCGTTTAAAATCGATAATCCTGCTTCTTATAACCCTTCCCAGGTAAACCATTATTCTGCCTTTGGCCGGGTCATAAGTATTAAAAGCTTCCAGTATTGCGAAACGCGCAATACTGGACTCTTCATCGTTTTCATTTATATACCTGCCACAGGTTCTGGAACAGACCCGCAGGCAAAATGGCATTAACTCCGAATATATTTGTTCTATAGCATCTACATTTCCAGCAGAGTAATCTTCCCAGCACCGGTATACTACAATTTCCAGCTTTGTGGACTGATCCCCCAACATCTATTGCCTCCTGGTAATCCTGAAACCAAATCAGGTAATCATATTACCTCTAACTATATCTGTTTTTGCTGGTTTTTTAAACTATAAGCCGGGGCTGTTTTTTACCGCAACCCTGTAGCAGCACCTTTCCTTTCTAATCCTCATCAGAATATATTCTGACCCATAACGGATTTCCCTCGTCATCCAGCAAGACTAATATATATCCATCAGATTCGATGTCATTGAGGTCTTCATCAAAATCAATCTGATGATCATTATAATAAATGTCAACATCATCAGCTTCGTCTATTTCTAAATCAAAATCTTCGTCTATAGCTTCCAGGCTCAATAGTTCTTCATCAGCATCGTAATCAATATCATTAAGAGTTCCCAGCAGCACATCATAATCTGTATCAGGTGAATAGATTTTGACCCATTCCGGCTCTTCATCTTCATCCAGCAGAGCTATAATAATACCGCCGGTTTCAATGTCATCCTCCAGGTTTACATCGAAATCCATTTCATCCTCATCATAGTAGATGTCAACATTATCAGTTGTTGATATTTCCAGGTCAAAATCTTCGTCTATCGCTTCTATTGTCAATATTTCTTCATCTACATCGTAATCAATATAATCCAGGGTTCCCAGCAGGATTTGAATTTCAGAATCCACATCTTCATCTTCTTTTGGCGATGATATTTTTACCAGCAGTGGATTGTCATCTTCATCTACATATACCCGTATGATCCCACCAGTCTCGATATCCTCTTCCATGTCTTCGTCAAATGTCATCAGCTTGCCATCATAATAAATCTTAACATCGTCATTTTCGTCTATATCAAATGTCCAATCTTTATCGTTGGTGTCAACATCCAGGGTCAGGGTATCATCCTCAAAGTCAATATCCTCCAGGATTCCTTTAATACAATTACTTTCAGAATTCTTCAAACAGATATCATCCAGATAGTTTAGCATTTTGGCTACTTCATTTCTTTTCACAACACGGTTGGGCCCAAAGCTTCCATCTGGATAACCGTTTACTACTCCATATTTGGCCATAAGCCTTACTGAATGACGTGCTTTGAAAGGAATTAAACTATCATCTATAAAACCTTCCATAAATTCTTCGTCATCATCATCAACATTATTTTCATCCAGGACATTTCGCATATATATGCAAATTTGATATCTCCTGGCTCCCTGATTAGGGTTGAAGGTTTTTATCTCATCCTCGGTCAGAATCCCTTCCTCAAGAGCAACTGCTATGTAAGCCTTGCCCCAATCAGGAATCTTATAAAATAATTCCTCTTCTTCATCACTCAAATTATAGTCTTCTACTTCATCTTCCAACCCAGCTGCCCTGACCAGCATTACAATTACTTCCAGGCAGGTTACCGGTTTATTAGGCTGATAGGTACCATCCTCATAACCCTTTACAAATCCCTTTAATAAAGCTTCTTCTATGTCGTTTTCAGCCCAATCATCATCGATGTCTGCCATTCGTTTAAGCTGCCCATTACTAAAAGAATTTTGCGCTTTTTTTAATTGTCCGAAATTGTTATTATCATTTTTTGCTATAGCTACTGCCGCAAAAATACTAATCATAAAAACACACAACGTTAATATGGCAATTCGTTTTCTCACGTTCTTTCCTCCTCATAACCATTTTAATATTAGTACGAAAGGTCTAAGCCTAAAAGTGGGGTCAAAGGCAAAATTTACTTCCCGCCGCTGGCTTAAAAGAAACTGTTCTATAAACTCCCCGTCCTATGCCTGCTTGTTCGGATGATTATAAGGTAAACAAATTACCATCCGCCTGACATCGATTGAGGGCGAGTTTACAAGACCATTCCAAGTTGCAGTGCTAACAGATTAATATAAGGTATGTAAATACTGATTGTGCCCAGCTGTTGTGTATAACCCATTAAAGGTATGTAAATACTGATTGTACCCAGCTGTTGTGAATAACCCATTAGCGGGAAACCGAAATGTTATTGGGACGATCAATATAGAAACCTCTCTCCCGACTCTTATCGAAATAAACGAGCGAACTTTATTGGCACTTCTGTCTCAAAACGCATTAACTCACCCGAAACCGGGTGATTAAAGGCTAGAATATGAGCATGCAGACCTAAACGACCTATAGGGTTGGAAGTTGAACCATATTTTTTATCCCCAAGAATGCTGTGTCCCATATCCTTCATGTGAACCCGTATCTGGTTCTTTCTGCCGGTTTCCAGCCTGATTTCCAAAAGGGAGTATTTTGAGGTTTTATGCAGTACTTTATAATGGGTTACTGCCTCCTGGCCATCTCCCGGTGTTGAACTGGAATACATCAATCTGGTTTTAGTTTCCTTTAACCATGATTTGATAGTACCTTCTTGTTCTTTTACTTGACCCTGCACTACCGCAATATATGCACGATCCACCAAAATATCTTTCCATGCCTCCTGAAGCAGATGTTTCACCCGTTCATCTTTAGCATAGAGCATCACACCTGAGGTATCCCTATCCAGACGGTGCACTATAAATATCCGATGATCAGGATTATTTTCGCGAACGTAATCAGTTAACTGATGATAGGCAGTGTATACTTTTTCTTTATCGGACGCCATAGACAACAATCCCGCGGGCTTATCAACAACGATGATTTGAGCGTCTTCATAAATTATCTTTAGATCCCGGCTGCGCTTATCATCACGAACCAGAGACCAGTTTACAATTACCTCCTGCCCAGGGTGCAACAGGTAATTGTACTGGGTAACTACTTCATCATCTACTAGAATCTGGCGGTGGGTCAATAGCGATTTGATATTGTTACGGGTTTTCCCAGGCATTTTATCCATTAAAAATTGCATTAACTCCGCCGGTTCTGATACCAGTATTCTTGTCTTCCGATCCTGACGGAATTGATTATTGGGCTTATTCATAGTCTTCCTCCCTCATATCAGGTGGCACGTACTCATTAAATAATATGTTGGTGCCAAACACCTGCTTATTGTTCTTATCTGGAACACCAGCGTTCCTAACCTTAAGAGGTGCTGTTTTATTATAACCCTATTTCCGAACCTTGATAATTTAAATTATATGGAGGTTGTGAGCAGATAATTGCCTGGTCTGAAATTTGTTGGTGCAATGAGATTGCTTCTTAGTTAATCAGACCCAATCAGAAAGGGGGAGGTGTGATTTATCAGGGATAGAATCGTTCCAGGCCTGTACCTGGTTTTTGCCCTGCTCTTTGCCGAAGTAAAGTGCACTGTCAGCCCTTTTAAAGAGTTCCTCCAGAGCCGTCTCTGCCTCAGGTACCATGGCCGCTAAACCCACAGTCACAGTCTCATGGGAGCTGATTGGAGAATACCTGTGCTCTATCTGAAGTTCATTAATCTTTTCCGCCAGACAATCAGCTACTGCTTGGCCCGTGGATAAATCAGTGTTATTCAGAAGAACAACAAATTCGTCTCCCCCGTAACGGCCGACGTAATCGTAATTTTGCCTGACGTTTTGCTTAAGCACCTGAGCAATCCGGCGCAAAACCTCATCGCCAGCCAGATGTCCGTAGTTATCATTGTATTCTTTAAAATAGTCCACATCAACAATAAGCAGCGCAATAGGCTTCTTTTCCTGTTTACATCTGCTCCACCTATCTTCCATCAGCTCCAGGAAATGCCTGCGATTCATTACCGAAGTAAGCCCATCAATATCAGAAAGTATAGTCTTCTCCTGTACCAGATCTTCTATTCTTTTCACTCGTACCGTCAGGTAAATTGCAAATACCCCAATTGCAAGCAGGGTTATAACAAAGCCACTTATAATTAAAAGGTTTTTACGTAAATGGGCCAGATATTTATCCAGAAAAAGATCTACTCCAATCAGCCCGACAAAATTACCGTCATTATCATAATATGGTGCAAAACCAGTAATATATGTTCCCCATTCATCTGAACTTATAAATGAAGTGGGAAACTGGCTTTCAAATACTGCCTGGTCTTTCTCTGTCAGTACCGTGTATCTATTCTTATCGCTGTAAGCTTTACCACCATCTTCTCCCAACCTGCTCTTATCATTTACAACCGCATCCAATAAGTAAACTACATTCAATGGTGTACCTGCAGTCACCGAGTAAATACCGGTCTCATCTGGTTCCACCCGGTATTTTACCTGTGTGTCATCCAGCTGTGCTTGCAGATAAATATATTTAATGTCAGTATATTTCATTACTCCCCGGGCCTTCTTTTCAAAATCAATATTGGCCGGATCCTTAAGAAGTTCGTCGAATTCAAGCGACAACAGCCGCTCATACTCTGAACTATCCATCTCCAGCCTTTCCGCAATATCTATAGCCAGAACCATCGCTTGTTTACCTAATTCTTTTTGGGTGTCCAAAGAAATAATTCGATAGGATAAGGTAGCAAAGCCAAGTACAACTGTAAGATAAATGATACTCAGTATACATATCAGCATCATATAATATTTTTTCTCATCACGACGTTTCATAGCTATCATGTATGTTCTGCTTTCTATGTATTTGGGGCATATCAGCGGTGTTGATCTGGCCTGGGACTCTTAATCTGGTTACACCAAACGCAGCTTCACAACCTTATTATGCTGAGCTGCCCCTGCCGCTTTTCAACTACCATTCCCTGAGTGCCATCCTGGGCATTGGCGGTTGCTCCCTGGATGGCCTTATAACTGCATCCCACCGGGAATAGTATTGATGTCATTGCTTCATTGTTTATCGTATTTTATATGGTATTACTTGAATTTAATTACATTATGGAATATTAATTACAGTTCTTATGCAGTCTTTAATATACATTCCTTTTTTATCTCTACCGATGAGGTCAGGCTTGAATCCCTAAGTTGTAAGTTGAGTGCTAAGTGAGCTGGTGCTTGAAGAACAGTTTCTGTTTTGTACATTTTGGGGAAACAGCGGGTAATAAATTTTATAAGCTGTACCTGCCCCTAATGACAAATATATTTCCAGAAAAAGTGTAAGCCGCGAATTTCTATTTTCACGGCTCTGCTTGTTGCCTGTAATAAGGCTTTAATTACTAGTTTGGTTCAGGCACTAACTTACCAACTAAGCTTTCTCAATTTCCTCGATTAATTCTTCTACCTCCTGAGCTCCTTTAACATACAATTCTTCTTCATCAGGTGCCAGTTCTTTCAATAATCTCAGAAACTCTCCGGCATGTATTCTCTCCTCGTCTGCAATCTCTGTTAATACAGCTTGAGCCAATTTGTTATCGGTAGACTCTGCCAGTTGCATATACAATTGAACCGCTTCATATTCAGCGGATACCATAAAGCGAATAGCTCTTACTAATTCCTCATCGCTTAGTTTTCTGCTGTTGACCTGTCCTGCAAAAGGATTCCCAAAATCAGGCATGTAATAACCTCCTTTCAGTTGGGTTAATATTAACATAACTCTCAAAATTTCTCAATGTAACAAGGGGACGGTTCTTCTGTCTTAGAGACAGGGGGACGGTTCTTGTGT
This sequence comes from uncultured Syntrophomonas sp., assembly GCA_964492475.1. Taxonomy (GTDB): domain Bacteria; phylum Bacillota; class Syntrophomonadia; order Syntrophomonadales; family Syntrophomonadaceae; genus JAAYJK01. Next base: position 11,433 of record CAZBKS010000028.1, read on the forward strand.
CTTGTTGTTATTTTT
>CAZBKS010000029.1:0-10903 GCA_964492475.1 uncultured Syntrophomonas sp.
ATCACATCTCGAATGTTAAAAGTCTGCTTGATTTTCTCTGCCAGCGGTTGGATACAAAGCAGGGAGGGAACAATTTCACTAATATCCCGGAGCATTTCCTGGCCGGATATGCTGATGTTTATGCCTGCAGATGTGGAAGTTACTGCACCCCGGGCTTTTAGTCTGTCAATCTCACTACGGATGGTTCTCTCGGACAAATTGAGATCCTTGCATAACTGCCTTCTTCCTATAGGTTCGTGGTAATAGATATGCCTTAATATTCGATATCTGCTTTCAATTATATCTATAACCTCAGGAGCAAAGCGCTCCAGGACCAGAAGCATTTTATTCATTTAAGCAACCTCGATTTGTATCAGATTAGTTTGCGGGGCAGTATCTTGCATTAGGGGCATTTTAGTCCCACTATGAATAACACTTGCCATCTAAAACCTTATCTGAGTATATTATATCACATGCGGGCCTGAATAATGCACATGTTCCATCACATTTCGATGTTTTTAATATACCTTTCAGAGATGAATCGGCAATCTATTATCTCAATAACCAACAGCTGGGAGTACAATAACGTAATATAAGGATAAGGAGGAAATCATTCTGATCCAGTGCGGGGGAAAAAAATTGCATCCTCTGAAAACAGCTGATGCACCAGAATATTTTTATTAATTAAGTATAGTTCAATACCTTTTACGAGCCATGGTGGACGGTATCCCCATCTCCTGACGATATTTTGCTACTGTTCGCCTGGAAATCCTGATCCCTTTCTGTTTTAACATTTTGGATATGGCCTCATCACTTAATGGTTTGCTAGTGTCTTCAGCATTAATAATTTCTTCCAGCATATGTTTTATACTCTTGGAAGAGACTTTGCTGCTTCCATATGACTCCACGCCGGTGCTGAAAAAGTATTTTAATTCAAATAAACCCTGGGGGGTCTGAATATATTTGTTGGTGGTGGCCCGGCTGACGGTTGATTCATGTACATCAACGGCTTCCGCAACTTTACGCAGGTTAAGGGGCTTCATATATTCTACTCCCTTGTTCAGAAATTCGGTCTGAATATCTACTATGCTGCGGGCCACCTTGTAAAGAGTCATGCGTCTCTGTTCTATACTGCGTATAAGCCATATAGCTGAACCCATTTTATCTTCCAGATATTTTTTGGCATCCTGGGAGAAATTATCATTTTGATGTAATATCCGTTTGTAAACGTTATTCACAATCAGTCGGGGAAAATTCAAATCATTCACTATTACTACATATTCTCCCTCTACCTTTTCCACAAAGACATCCGGCATAATATATTTGACTTCGTCGCAGTTGCTGTATTGGAGTCCTGGTTTGGGATCCAGGGTTCGTATAAGGTCGCATACGTCTTGAACCTGATTTACCGGTATAGCCAGAGCCTGGGCTATCTTATTTAGTTTGGCTTTAGCCAAATCTTCCATGTGATGCTGGATAATGCGGGTGGCTATAGAATCTTCTTTATTATAATAGCTGAGCTGCAATAAAAGGCATTCCGATAAATCACGGGCTCCTACTCCATGGGGATGGAAAGATTGTATCATCTTTAATACTGCTTCCACTTTTTCAATAGGCACCTTCAGATTTGAGGATACTTCATTCAAATCAACACAGAGGTATCCGGTTCTATCGATACTTCCAATCAGATAATTACCTATAACCAGATCGTCTTCTTCCTTGCTGCTCAAGCGCAGCTGGAATTCCAGATGTTCATAAAGGCTAGGTCTTTTCGTAAGGAAATTCTCCAGCGATGGGGTTTCTTCCCGGTTAGTGGGAGTATATTCAATATCCCGATCATTGTAGTATTCTACCATTTCTTCTATCTTATTATCGCCTTCGCGGTTTACCGGCTCAGCTTCAAGACTCTCTTCAGGCTCTTTCACTTCCAGGAAGGGGTTTTCCTGAAGTTCCTGCTCAATATACTCACTCAACTCAATGGTAGACATCTGCAGGATAGCAATTGCCTGGCGTAATTCAGGAGTCATCATTAATTTCTGCTGTTGTTCCAAGAAAACATCCTGTGTCAGCCTCATTTTTGTCCCTCCGCTTCAAATACTATCCATACTTTTATAATTCGTCATAAAGTTACAAGTTCCTGCTTATTGCTGCTCCCCAGCAGCTTGTTCGAGCATCGATTCAAGTTTCCTCATCCTATAAGCTGTTCCTGATTTAGTTAATGGAGAATCCAGCATGGCGCCCAGTTCCTTTAATGAATAATCAGGATATTCTACTCTTAGTATGGCCAGTTCTCTCAGGTTACCGGGGAAGCATTCCCAGCCATTTATTTCCACATACTGTTTGATTAATTCTACCTGCCTTAATGATGCATCTACCGTTTTAGCCAGATTAGCCGTTTCGCAGTTTACCTGCCGGTTAACATTGTTGCGTACCGACTTTAATATTCGGGCATTTTCAAAGTCCAGGAGGGCTTTGTTGGCTCCGACCAGGCGCAGGAAATCAACTATCTTTTCACCCTCTTTAAGATAAATGATCAGACTGGCCTTTCTCTCAACTATGCCCGCCGAGAGGTCAAATAGACCCATCAGCTTTTTTATATCCCCGGCCATCTTGCTGTCATTACAAATTACTTCCAGATGGTAGCTGCCTTCCGGCCGGTTAATGAAACCACGGCTTAAAAACAAGCCCCGCAGATAGGCTCTTTTACAGCAGGATTTTCCTAATAAAGTCCAGTTGATCCTGGTACTTATGCCACCCTGCTTGTTCAGATTGATGCTGTGTTCCAGCACCGGGTAATCACTGGCCTGTATCTCAGTACTAACCATATAATAACGATTTTTGCGGAAAAACCTTCTGGTTGCTACATTTACTGTGGACTGCAGTCCATAAACATTTTTTAACATCTTAAAGGCTTTTCTGGCTGTAGCTGCATTGTCCAGGGTAAGGCTCAGGGTATACTTCCCCTCGTTGTGAGTCAGCTGCCCACTGCTCATAAATAACGCTGAAAGCTCTGCTTTCTGGCAGCAGTCTTTTTCGCCCATTTCCCGTGCCAGCTCATTGCGAACATCATTGGAAAAACTCATAGCATTTTTCTCCCATGATTTATTTAGTCTATCAATTCGAGTATGGCCCGGGCCAGTTTATCAGCATCATGCCAGGCAACTTCGTCATCGGAAACCAGATCGTGCTTAATGATTTTAATGCCCATATTCTGAATATCCTCGTAGGCAGGACGTACCGGAACCGCCTCTTCCCGGCGGTAACGCCCGAGTCTTTCTTCATCAATGGTGCCAGAATTAATAATCACATAATCTATCAGCTGCTGCTGCAGATGCCGATTGATCACCTGCAGATGATCAGCCGCGGTAAAATCGTCAGTTTCACCTTTTTCAGTCATGATGTTGCTCACATAAATTACCGGTGCCCTAGCCATTTCTATAGACTCAGCCACCTTTTTTACCAGCAGGTTAGGTATTATGCTGGTATACAGACTGCCAGGCCCCAGTACAATTGCATCGGCTTCATGAATGGCCAGGAGAGTCTCCGGTACCGGCTGGCATTTATCAGGAATAAGAGAAATTCTCTCTATTTTTCCCTCATGATTTCTGATGCGAGTTTCACCTATTACGGTACTGCCATTTTTCATACTGGCAGCCAGTACTACCGGTTCCAGGGTAGCAGGTAAAACAACTCCCCGGACCGCCAGGACCTTACTAACTTCCTGAATGGCCGAAACGAAATCGCCGGCAATTTCATTCATGGCTACCAGCAGGAGATTGCCCAGATTATGTCCCTGCAAGCCTCCCCCGGCTTTAAAACGATGCTGAAACACCTTATCCATTAAGGTCTCTGTCTCCGCCAGAGCTACCAGACAATTGCGAATATCTCCAGGCGGTAAAACTCCCATTTCCGCCCTCAGTCTTCCTGAACTTCCTCCATCATCACTGACCGTAACTACCGCCGTCAGCTGTGAGGTATACTTTTTTAAACCCTTCAATAACACCGATAAACCAGTTCCTCCACCAATTACAACTATCCTTGGTTCTCTATCTCTTCCCATTTACTCCTCCAATTTATACCTGGCATTATCTCTATGTTTGACCAATACGCTGTATCCCATATTCACCAGTTGTTGAGCCATATATTCAGCCAGTACTACCGAGCGGTGCTGCCCTCCAGTACATCCGATGGACAGGGCCAGATTAGTTTTTCCTTCTTTAATGTAATGAGGAATCAAATACTTTAGAAGGCCCATAAATCTGCGGTTAAAAGACCGGGTGACCGCAGAATCCAGTACATAATCCTTGACTTCCTGATCCAGGCCGGTCATAGTCTTCATAATCGGATCATAAAACGGATTGGGCAGGAAACGAACATCGATAACCAGATCAGAATCCAATGGTATTCCCATTTTATATCCAAACGAGACTACGTTGATGGAAAAACCATTTACAGCCTGTTCGCTGTACAAACTGATCAGCTTTTCTCTTAATTCCCGGGAAGTAGTAGAAGAAGTATCGATAACCACGTTTGCCTGACCACGTAGTTCCTCCAGCATGGTTTTTTCAATCTGGATAGCTTCCAAAAGCCTCCAGCGTCCGGACAGCGGATGCTTCCTCCGGGACTCCTTGAATCGCCTCACCAGAACTTCATCCGAAGCTTCCAGGAACAGTATTTCATACTGAATACTTTCCTGTTCCAATTCTCCCAGAGATCTGGATAAATCGTGGAAAAAGTCTCCCCCCCGGGCGTCCATAACCAGCGCAACTTTATCAATTTTGCCCTCTGATTGTACACCCAGTTCTACAAATTTGGTCAACAGTGCGGGCGGGAGATTATCAACGCAGTAATACCCAATGTCTTCCAGACAGTTAACGGTCTGGGTTTTTCCTGCTCCTGATAATCCGGTAATTATAAGTATGCGTAATACCTCAATTTTTTTGACCACTTTTTATATCCCCCCCCGGAGCTGTTATTGGCAATTTTTCCTTCATCGATCCCTAATTTATCTACTACCCAGCTGCCATAATCGAGTCTTCCAACCGTGGCTGAAAAATGTGAGTCACTGTTAATTATGAAATCTACACCAATCCGCTTAGCTTCAATTATATCAGAAATCGATGGGTATTTATGGCCACAATTTATTTCAAATAAAACATCATTTTTTATGCAGGCCCTGGAAACCTCCTCTACATCCACCTTAAAAAATAACCCGGGATGGGCCAGGATATCCAATTCCGGATGCTGGTAAATAACTTCAACTACCGCTTTGGTATTGGCCGTCACTGCCTTATCTCGGAAAATCTTGCCCAGGTGGCGCAGAGAGTTCTGCACCGTGATGCTCCAGCCGTCCTGAATGGTAGTGGGAAGAGTATACGGATGCAGCCCGGCAATTAATATATCCAGTTCTTCAATGGACTCAGGATCTATATCCAGAGTCCCTTCCAGATCTCTTATGTTGGCCTCGGCTCCCAGCAGTATGGTAATATCATCTTCATGCCGACCGGCGAGGTCTGCGATTTCCTGTTTAATTTTTACATAATCGTCTGCGCTTTTCACACCGATAACTGCAGCCAAGGGGCCATGATCGGTTATAGCCACTTCCTGCAAGCCCTTATTTACTGCCGCGTTGACTATATCTTCAACACTCTGCCGGCCATCACTGTATCTGGAATGAGTGTGGTAGTCGCCATAAAATTTCATAAATACCACCCTTGTTCTCCCCGTTTATAATTTGTCCATTATTTTTGAATTTACTACTCCTGTCGCACACGCTTATAAACACGACAAAAACCAGGGGATATATCCCTGGCTTTCAATACCTATATTGCTTGGGCAGTGGGAACAGCCTTTTTCTATTTTGCCAGTTCTTCTTTAAGATAATCGATCATTTTTACCGGAGTGGGGTTGATACCGTATTCCAGTGCCAGATAAACACTGGCATAATCCCCTACATATATTAGCGAAAAGACTCTAGCTAAATAAGATTCTCCTCTGCTGTGCACTTCGATTATATTTTTAACCTGGTCTTTAATAATGGTTTTGCTGATTTCAATGCGCTTTTTAATCCGATCGTAATCACCATCATCCCTGAGGATAATATATACCAGACGCTGCAATATTTCCCGGGGTCCTTCAAATCCTACTATTTCGTTATGGTTAAGTTCGGGAAAAATATTATAATAGGCAGGGCTTTTGGCGTTTTCATTAATCTGCGCTTTCCATCGCTGCGCCGCCACCTCTGACACACCGGTAGTTCCCCAAATTATCGGGATATTATCCCGCATTTTTCCGGCAATAACCCGGGCCAGATTTACCGGCACATCTACGGTTGGATTCAGAAAATCTCTCATCTGTTTTAATACGGCAGCCGTTTCTCTTACTTCTTGCTCGGCTCCCGGCAAAATGCCCATCTGTCCTAATACGAGGGCCACTGGAGCAAACAGCCAGGCTGCCGCCGCCCGGGGCACAAAACCAGTTGGAACATGAATAACGGCTTTATCATCCCGGTGAGCATACTCGGAGAGTCTCCCCCCGCTGCTCAACACTATAACGTCTGCTCCCCGCTTTACAGCCTCCTGATATGCCTCCAGAGTTTCCTCGGTATTTCCTGAATAGCTGACTGCTAAAACCAGCGTATCAGTTCCCACAAAAGCAGGCAGATGATAATCCCGATTGACTATCACGGGCAGGCTGGCCTGTCTGGCTGCATAGTTCCTGAGAATATCGCCTCCTATAGCAGACCCCCCCAACCCGGTTACCACGATATGGCGGTAGCTTTTCTTATACTGTTCAATAAAATCAAATTTCAAAGCCAGGCTGTTTTCAAACTGTTCCGGCAGTTCGTAAAGATATCCCATCATTTTTTCAATACTCATATCATTTTGCATTTTAGTCCCCCCTACCATTATGTATTAACTAAACTTTCGATCTTGAACCCCTTTCGACTATCATGCGTGATCCAAGCAAGGAGCCCATAGGACCACAATAAAAAGGGTCAGACGATTAACAGCGCGCATATGGCCTATATGAACAATTTTACCCCCTTTGCCAAGCGAAGACCGGCTGACTGACGGCTGGTCCAAGATTAATGCTCACTAAGCCGCATACTTGACTATTATATCAACTGCAGAAGTTGAGGTATTAGTTTATCTTATCCAATATTCCGGCTTAATATTACCTCAGCTGTCTTCAACCGATAAATTTTTCCAGGGCCTGCACTACACCTTCTTCTTCATTGGAGCCAGTAACAAAGTCAGCTGCCTTTTTTACCAGCGGGTGGGCGTTTCCGACTGCTACTCCGGTTCCTGCCCATTTAATCATAGGCAGGTCGTTATAGCTGTCCCCTATTGCCATAACCTCATGCTGGTGGATATTTAAATGGGCCGCAACCGCTTCCAGGGCACGGGCTTTGGTAGCACAACAGTCCATAATCTCCAGCGAATCATATTTAAACCTGGTCAGGTGCAGCTGCTCTCCGTAAAGGTTTTTTATCATCTGTTCCATACCCTGCCTCCGGGACTTTTCCTCAAACACTGCCATAATCTCCAGAGGAGGGGCTTTTCTTAGGATGCCGGTGATATCTTTAATAAGCACCGGCTCAATTCCTGTTACCTGCTTATGTTTTTCCAATATCGGTACCAGTTTTCGAGTATATAATTGATCATTGGAATAAACATGGTAATCTATCCGGTGAGCTTCCAGCAGATCAGTTATATTAAGGGCCAGATCCAGACCTATGGTGCGTTCGTACAGCACATCTCCCGAATAAGCGTTTTTTACCAGAGCCCCCTGGTAAGTAATCAGGGGCAGATCGAGTCCCAACTGCTGCGCGTAAGGAATTGTTGCTCTATACATTCTGCCGGTAGCAAGAATCACATGTACCCCCTGCTCTTTAACTCGCCTGATAGCTTTAATACAGGCGGGCGATATACGATGCCTGGAGTCCAGAAGGGTATCATCCAGATCAATGGCGGCCAGTTTAATACTCATGTTATACCTGCTCCCGTTCCAATACCCATCTCTGCAGGGCCTCTGCTACTCCATGCTCCTCATTGGAGGAAGTAACATAATCAGCCGCTGCTTATACTTCTTCCCGGGCATTACCCATGGCCACTCCTATTCCGGCCCATTTTATCATGGCCAGGTCGTTATAACTGTCCCCCACCGCCATAACCTCCTCCGGCTGCATTCCATAATATTCAGCCACCAGTTTCAGGGCATCCGCTTTATTGGCCAGGGGGTTCATTACTTCCAGATAATACGGCTTGGATCTGGTAATGTTAAGTGAATTCCGGTATTTATGTTTAAGGTCCTTTTCCAGGTTCAGAAGCAAGTCCTGATCCCTAATTACCGCCAAAATTTTTAGGGCTTCCTGTCCACTTTGGCACGCCTCCACCAAATTGTCCAGCAACAAGGGTTTAACTCCAGCCAGGCCGGCATAAGCTGCCCCTTCTTCACTTAAGGATTCCAGGCACAGGCGATCATCAAAATAGGTATGGTAGTGTACACCAGCCTTCTTAAAGTACTCCATAGTCTCTATGGCCATATCCCGCGCCAGCGGTTTATAATACATTACCTCCGGGGTCCGGGACTTTTTAACCAGAGCTCCCTGATAGGTTATAAGTGGTACATCTGCTTGTAACTCCAGAGCATAAGGCAAGGCAGAACTATACATGCGGCCGGTAGCCAGAGTAACTATAACCCCTCGATCACGGGCAGCTTTAATATTCTTAATGCACGGGCCAGATATTTTTAACCCCGAATCCAAAAGGGTATCATCCAAATCGATGGCAACCAGTTTTATCGGCATGAAGACCTCCTGAGCAGCAGAAGATAACGATAAACCGGACTGCTGCCCGGTTCCTATTGCGATACTTTATTTTAATTATTTATTTATTATTTGAATTGAAATTCCTTATCATCGACAATAAAGCTGATTATAAAGCTGATTACACTTATTAGAATAGAACTCACAATCGCCCAGCCAAAACCATCGATATCAAAGCCCCGGATCGTAATGGAAGTCACCCACAGCATGAACCCGTTGATAACCAAGGTGAATAATCCCAGGGTTAACAGGTTTAATGGCAAAGTGAGCAATATTACCAGGGGACGAATAACGGCGTTTATAATCCCCAGAAATATTGACCCTACCACAGCGGCCCACCAGGTAAGATGAAAAGCAGGTATAATGGCAGCAGTAAGTACAATAGCCAGTATATTTAACAGCCACCTCAAAATCCAACCCTGCACCATATTATTCCTCCCTTCCTGTGTTCAATCTATTGCTATTACCTTAATGATACTCTATTTTTCTGTATATTTATAATATTTTCTAGATATTTCTAATGTTTTTTATAGCTTTGCTCAGGGTATATTATTATTCTCCCGTAAGTGCTGGTAAATATTCCGGGCCATAGTTAAACTTATTTGACCATGGCAGTAGTCGGAGCCATATGTGACCAAATGATTATAGGCTTTAACATAAGATTTGATTTAATAATGCTCATGGGATGATTTGCTACAATGCCATTCATTTAATGGCAAGTATGATATTGCTCGGAGGGGAGGAATCTACGTGACAGTGCTTTGACTCCCGGAATCCGGTGATTTTGCGCACCGGACTCCGAAGTCAACTTATTTCTTTCACTAGGGTTTACTTACTTCAACTTCTACCAGGCTGATTCTGCCGCTGGAATACTTCTTGACTTGAATTTCGTATTCATAGCCTGCTTTGATACCTGTAATCTTAATTCGGTCAGAGCTATCAGAATATGCGAAATTCTGTGAATCCTGCAGGGCGTCCTTGAACATCTGGCCGATATCTGCGGCAGAATAATTGTCTTTAGCATAATAATGCACAGATATAAAACCTTTTCCGGGTTCGATCTTATCCCCTACCACCGCATGGATTTTTTCGATGCCGTAAAGGTCTATTACATCGAGCGGATAAGCAGCTGGCAATTCAGTCTTCCATGGGGCCAGAGCGTCCAGGTCAACCACACTGTCCGCTAAGCTAAAGCTGTTTACCACTACATCGAATTCAGGCTTGCTGGTATCCACGTTTTCTTCTTTCATGGTTACGATCAGATTGTAAAACAAGCCGTCTTTATATGCTGTCAAAACAATGTTTCTGAGCGGCTGCCCTCCAACTTCCCATGCGTATTCTTCCCATCTGGCATTGTATTTTCCCAGTTTCAACTGCTTGGTTTCATAATTATTGTATTGTGAAGTATCAAAGGATTTGGTCAGCCATTCTTCGGGATCTCCATAACGCTGGTCCGGTTCATAAATCTTAACCGTGGCCTTGTCCCCATTGGCATGAGTTAGTTCCGCAAACTGGTCCCCGTCTATCTCGCTGTCCAAAGTAAGGTTGTTGTATTGGAAGGAAAATCCGTAGTCCTGGCTCGTGAATTCGTGTGCTCCCGTAACCTTTTCGCCAATATTGCCGTTGTTCGTTGCATTTTCCCCGGCATTGCCAGTTTCATTTTTGAAACATGAAACTGATGAAAAACAAATCGCCAGCATGAAGACTAACAACATTACTTTCTTACTACTTTTCAACAATATTACCACCTTTCCATAAGGCCCTGAAGTATAACAAAGCAGCGTTATTGGGTAGAGGATATAAGTTATCGCATCCCCCCAGGGTAAAAAACGAATCGCATACCTGATTATGGTATATTCTTGATATAACACTGATTATCCTCCAGATATGGAAGCAATTATCAATATTTTCTCCGGTACTATGGGAACGGTCGTTCCCGCAAGTGCTGGTAAATGTTTCGGGCGATAGTTGAACTTATGCCCGGTACTTGCTGAAGCTCTTCCAGACTGGCCTCTTTAATCCGGGCGGCTGAACCAAAATGGGCCAGCAGAGTCTTTTTGCGCTTGGCTCCCACCCCCGGGATATCATCCAGGG
>CAZBKS010000030.1:0-10807 GCA_964492475.1 uncultured Syntrophomonas sp.
CGAAGGCGGAATCAGCTTGTAGTTGGTCGCCAGAACTGATGGTTATATTGAGCTTATGGCCGGGAAAGATTCAGGTGTTAACTCAACTGCCGACCTTAAGGGGAAAGATATCGGTATGTCAACCAACACTATCATGGAGTATTCTACTGATAAAATGCTGGAAGCTGCAGGATTGAGTCCGGAGGATGTTAATAAAGTGGCCATTCCCCCTTTACCAACCCGCTTGGAAATGCTCCAGGGCGGAAAGGTTCCGGCAGCTATCTTACCTGAACCAATGGCTGGCTTGGCTGTAAAAAATGGAGCGATAGTTTTGAATAGTACCGATCAGATGGCAAATAAAGCAGGAGCAATAGCTTTTACCGCCCAAAGCCTGGAAGAAAGTCCGGAAGAGATTAAGGCAATCCTCAGAGCTTATAATGAAGCATCTGAATATCTTAAGAAGGAACCTGCTGCAGCCTGCCTTGATTATATTATCGAAGAACAGGGCTTCCCGGCAGAGATCAAAGATTCTCTGCAGCTTCCCGAATACCAGCAGGCGAAGCTGCCCGAAGAGGAGATTTTCCTGGACGTAATACAATGGATGCAGGAAAAAGATCTCATCAAAGGCAGTTATGAATATAAAGATTTGGTGGATGAAGAAATTTTGAGGTAATAGTCTAGTGATTGAGATAAAAGATCTTATAGTAAAATACCGCAGAAAAAATGAAGAAACCCTCGCTTTGGACAGGATAAACATCAATATTGGCACAGGAGAAATATATACCTTCATTGGCCCGTCTGGCTGCGGTAAATCAACTTTGCTTCACGTGTTGTCCGGAATCTTAAGAGACTATACTGGAAGCGTCAGGATCGATGGACACGCTATCGATCCTAAAACACAGCGCATTGGGTTGATACTTCAAAACTATGGACTGCTGCCGTGGAAAAATGTTTACCACAATACTATGCTGGGAGTTAAGATTAAAAATGACCAGCAGGTTCTGGACGACTACGGCAGATATATTTTGCAGCAATTGGGAATCGATTCGCTTCTGGACAGGTATCCCAAGGAATTAAGCGGTGGTCAACAGCAGAGAGTGGCTATTGCTCGAGCTTTCATATTAAAGCCCGATGTATTGTTGATGGATGAGCCATTTTCAGCCCTGGATGCCATAAGCCGGGAAGAATTACAGGATCTTTTCTTGAAAATTTGGAAAGAGAACAATGTCACTACCGCCTTTGTTACTCATAGTGTTGATGAAGCTCTTTATCTGGGCAGTAAAATAGTGGTGTTTTCGCCTGCGCCGGGAAGAATCCTGGAGATAGTAGATAACTCCTGCTTTCAACTGGATAATTTGAGATTTCGGGATGAGTATTATGATATGTGCATGAACTTGCGGAAAATACTGGATAAGGATGATCAATGTGTGGTCAGATAAAAAATGGCAGGGAGCGCTTTACAGCCTGATACTGGTAATTTTTATCTGGCAGGCACTTTCCTGGCTGTTAAAAATTCCTATCATTCCATCACCATTTGCTGTTCTAATAAACATCATACATATCTTTGCAGACAAGATGGAAATACATCTTTTATACAGCCTGGGAAGAATTATGGGTGGGATAGCTTTATCCGTCCTGCTGGGAGTACCTCTGGGTTTTTTGATGGGCTATTTTAATAGAGTAGATAAGGTCTTATCACCACTGGTTTATTTTACCTATCCGGTGCCTAAAATTGCCCTGCTTCCTATAATAATGCTGCTGTTCGGTCTGGGTGAGGCTTCCAAACTAATAATGATAGTCTTGATCATAATATTTCAAATAATAATCACTTCCCGGGATGCAGTTAAAGGCATTCCGCAGGAGATATTCCGGTCGCTGCAGTCATTAGGTGCCAACCGGCTGCAGATATTTAGAGAAGTAATAATTCCTGCCTCACTTGCTGATGTTCTGACTGCTACCAGGCTGGCGTTGGGGACGGCGGTATCGATTCTATTTTTTACCGAGACTTTTGGCACCGAGTATGGGATGGGATACTTCATAATGGACGCCTGGATGCGGGTAAATTATCTGGATATGTACGCGGGCATTGTTATTCTGAGCCTGATGGGATTTTGCTTATTTACCATCATAGATATTACTGAAAGACATATCAGCTCCTGGAGATGAAGGTATTGAAACTGAAACTTGCTCTCACTCCCAAAAGAATACCAGCAGGCACATACCCTGCGGGAGCAGTTGATGTCCGGATAACCGGTCAGCTGTGCCTGAACAGCGGTCAGGTGAGGAGACATTGTAAAATTAAGATTTGCTGTTTTTTATTTGTTTATCCAGATGGGTGAGGTATTCCTGACGCTCCATTTTGTTAAGCAGGTCGTCTTCCAGTTGTTCTTTTTTTTGAAATAGCACCTGCAGTCTGATAAAATCGCTCTTTATTTGATTCATTTCATTATCCAGACAGGAGAGCTCATTTTCTAGAGCTTCAATATCGGCCTGGATAGTGTTGTATTCCAGCTGCTCTTTATAAGTGAATTTCAATGGGAGGGGTTTGGTCTTATCGCCCCGGGAATGCTCATATGTTTTACTGGGTTTTTCCGATTTGCTCAGGTTGGAGTTACGGCTTTTATACTCTAAAAAGTCAGAGTAATTGCCCACCTGTTGAATAATATCACCTGAGCCTTCCAGGGAGAATATTTTGTGGCAGGTTCGGTCCAGGAAGTACCGGTCATGGGAAGCCGAAATCACCGCCCCCTGGAATTCATCAATATAGTTTTCCAGTACCTGGAGGGTATTGATGTCCAGGTCATTGGTAGGTTCATCCAGCAGCAGAACGTTGGGAGCATCCATTAGTACTTTGAGCAGATAGAGTCGTCTTTTTTCACCTCCGGAAAGGCGGGAAATAGGAGTCCACTGCAGGTCAGGGGGAAAAAGAAATCTTTCCATCATCTTTCCAGCACTTATTTTGCTTCCTTCTGCAGTAGTTATATACTCGGCAGTGTTTTTGATATATTCAATGGCCCGCAGGCTAGTGTCCATATCTTCTGATTCCTGGGACAGGTAAGCGATTTTAACGGTGGGACCAATTTCTATACTTCCGCTGTCGGGGCTGATTTTCCCGGCAATAATGTTTAGCAGGGTTGATTTGCCGACGGCATTATCCCCAATAATGCCGATACGGTCGTCTCGCAATAGAATATAGTCCAAGTTCTTAATTAAGAGGTGGGAACCGAAGCTCTTGGTGAGATTGTTTATTTCCAGTATTTTCTTGCCCAAACGGGAGTGGCCTACAGATATATCCAGTTTCGAATCATCGCTTTCCCCGAGCGATTCTTTTAATTCTTCAAAACGTTGGATTCTAGCCTTCTGTTTGGTCCTGCGAGCGCGGGGACCGGTTCTAATCCATTCCAGTTCCTTTCGGTAAAGGCTGTACCGCTTTGATTCCATAGCGGACTCGAGAGATTTTCTTTCAATTTTTTTTTCGACAAACTGGGAATAAGCACCGTCATAGATATATAACTTTCCACAGTCCAATTCAAATATCTTATTAACCACCCGGTCCAAAAAATAGCGATCGTGGGTAATCATTAAGAGGGAGCCTTTTCTATTGGCCAGATGTTTTTCCAGCCATTCGATAGTATCATTGTCCAGATGATTGGTAGGTTCATCCAGCAGAAGCAGGTCACAGGGAGATATAAGGGCGCCTGCCAGAGCTACTCTTTTCCTTAGTCCCCCCGATAAAGTCCCCATCCGGGCCTCATATTCCCGAATGCCGAGTTTACTGAGAATAGTTTTAACCTGACTTTCAAGATGCCAGGCATCTAAAGTAGTTATTTGAGAAGTCAATTCTACCAGTAGAGCCTGAAGATCAGCATTATCCGGATTCCGTATAATGTCTTCCAGAGTCAATTGATATTCTCGAATTATCCTCATAGCAGGGCTGTCGCCCTTGAGCACCTGTTCTGTAACCGTAGCGTGTGGATTAGAAACTGGATTTTGAGCAAGATACTCAATAGTGATACCCCTGGAAGTGGTAATTGTTCCAGCATCAGCCCCATCCTGACCGGATATAAAATTCAGGAGGGTGGATTTCCCCATACCGTTAATTCCAATCAATCCAACTTTGTCATTATCCTCCAAAGTAAATGAAATATTGTCAAACAGGGTACGCTCCCCATAGCTTTTGGATACATTTTCGAGTGATAGTATAGTCATAGAAAACATCCTTTTACATAACGATCTGCTGGCTGATGTACAGATATTCTTAGTTTATCACAGCGGCAGCAGATTTGCTCCTGGATGCACAGGAAGTGCTCGCAAATCTGAATCAACCTGTTAACGACCTGAACATAAAAAGGGATTTAGCTGCTTATTGCTAATCCCTCATCCAAGTTAATCATTTTGCGATTAAGGTTTTGTATTACTTAATATTTCTATGCGGTCTATAGTTACATGAGTAATTTCTGCAGTACAGTACATTGTTCCAGTGAACTGGTGCTTTTGTGCTGAGAATTGCCAGTCATAGTTCCAGGTTAAAGTCTGGTTGCCGTACTTTTTTCTTTAGGAGGGCGCCCTATGCAGCCTTGGTAATTTTCTATCTCTAGTTTTTGCTATTTTGGAGTACAGGCCTGTAAGGCAGGCTCTGCTGGTATTACTCCATTGATGGTCCCAAGGTTCTCGATATCTAAAGCGTGAATCAATTATTAAATATATTAGTGCCTGTGCTGGATATTATTGGCAGATTGCTGGTGTCATTCTTTCAGCTTATGTTTGCTGCATTTCCAAATTTGAACCTTCAGGCAGTTCCTCCTCCTCTCTTATTATTTCCAGCCCAATATCACCTATTTGAAAAAGGTCTGCCACATTATGTTCAGCAGCATATGATATTGTAGCTGTTGTTGTACCTCTTATTAAATAAACCCTGACAATGAAAATGCTTATCGCCCCCTAATCATTATCCTGCTGCATAGACCCCTCCTTTGAAGTTAATTTGTACAGCTCAAACTCAATTTGTTTCCACGCCTGCTCGCAAATTCGAATCTTTTCCTGTTCATTAATGATCCCAGCTTTTTCAGCCTCATTGATAGTATGGGCTATTTGCTCCAGCAGCTGCTTGATTTCAGGTTCTGCCACCGGTATAGGAGGTTTTTCGGGTCGGCGAGTATCACTGTAGCCTAATAAATAGTCCAGCGAGCAGTCAAATACCTGAGCGATTTTGATTAACATTTCTCCATCTGGGAACCGTCGCCCTGATTCGTAGTTGCTTATAGCAGGCCCTGATATGCCCAGACTGGCTCCGAGATACACCTTGGACCACCCTTTACGCTCGCGCTCCTTTTTCATTCTTTGCCCAAAAATAAGCATGCTGCCCAACCTCCTGCATTAATGCTGGCTGTCTGTGAATTGTACCTATCATTCATTATAATAGACTAGAACCAAATGTCCTAGTAATTTACAGAAAATACTAGGACATAGGTTGACTTAACATATTGAAAAGATTTAACATTAAGAACACAAGATGTTTTAAGAGGCATGGGTTTTATAATATTAATTGAGCTGAGTTTATTATCTTCGTTATTAATTAGGAAGGAGAACAGAAAGATGCCGGTGATGATAAAATCTCAAGATGGAGGCATTTGGGAAGTGCATGGATTGGAACCTGCCTATTCCTCAATTGGAGTATTTATTTATTGTTACATAGTAGATAAAAAGTTGGTTCGGTTGGGCAAATATGAATCCAGAGAACAAGCAAATAAAGTTCTGTACAAACTGGAACAATGGTATGCTGATTCACTGCCTGCTTTAGTTAAAGAAGAAAACAGCGACGGAGAACCATATTTGTTTGCTCCCAAGGTTTTTAGAATGCCACTAGCGGAAGAATTGGCAGTATGAGCCTATGCTCACAGCCTATGCTCACGGGGAATTAAACTAACCTGGTATATGCCTGCGCTAGACTACTATCTAGGCGCAGGTGCAAGTAATCCTGCCAGTGCACCGATGGATGCAGAACCCAGGGCAACCAGCGATTCTGGAATCGGTTTGCCCATCACCGCCAGAGCAATAAATCCTCCTGCTGCCATTATGGACACGGCCCCCAATACTCTAACCACAGTGTGGTAAATGGGTATATCTTCAGGTACATGTGGCGGCAATTCTCGTTCGGTCATTCTACTCACCCCTAATTACCATTTGTGATAATTTTACACTTTGATTACATCAATTACCACATAAACATATTGTGACAGTGAAATTTATTTTTACCAGGGAAAAATAGGGATGTCAGGTTTTAATTTGTACACAGCGGCTGCTTATAGATTTTGAGAATAAGTTTAAGTTAGCTGTACATTAGGTTAACAAGGTTTCTTACATCTGGATTTTCCAAATACTCGTCATAAGTCATCAATCTATCAATAACACCATTGGGAGTAATTTCTATGATGCGGTTGGCTGTTGTCTGCAGCAGTTGATGGTCATGGGATATCAGAAACAGGGTTCCCGGGAAAGCTGTCAATCCATTGTTTAAAGCGGTGATTGCTTCCAGATCCAGATGATTGGTGGGTTGATCCAAAAGCAGGACATTGGCTCCCGTAAGCATCATTCGAGCCAGCATGCATCTTACCTGCTCACCCCCGGATAAAACATTAGCTTGCTTTCGAGATTCCTCACCTGAAAACAGCATTCTGCCCAGAAAACTGCGGATAAAGGTTTCTTCCTGGTTGTTGGAAAACTGTTTCAGCCAGTCCGCCAGATTCAAATGAGACTCAAAATAGGCTGAGTTATCCTTGGGGAAATATGCCTGAGTGGTAGATAAGCCCCAGTTAATCTCACCACTGTCGGCTTGGAGTTCGTTCATTAGTATCTGCAAAAGCGTAGTTTTAGCCAGTTCATCAGGTCCCACCAGTGCAATTTTATCCCCTCTATTGACTACCAGGTTAAAATCCTTTAATACCGTTTTCCCATCAATGGTTTTATTCAGGTTTTGAATGGTGAGCACATTTATTCCTCCAGTTTCCCGCTCCGGTTTAAATTGAATCCAGGGCAAACGGCGGGAAGAAGGTCTTATATCTTCCAGAGTAAGCTTTTCCAGCTGTTTTTTACGGGAAGTAGCCTGCCTGGACTTGGAAGCATTAGCACTAAACCGCTGTATAAACTCCTGCAGTTCCTTGATCTTGGCTTCGGACTTCTTGTTGGCATCTTTAGCCTGCTGCAGAGCCAGTTGGCTTGATTCCAGCCAAAAATCATAGTTGCCTACATAGAGCTGGATTTTTCCATAATCTATATCAGCGATGTGAGTGCAGACCTGATTCAAAAAATACCGGTCATGGGATACCACAATCACAGTGCTGTCCAAATCATAAAGAAAATCTTCCAACCAGGAGATAGAAGCTATATCCAGATGGTTAGTAGGTTCATCTAGAAGCAGAATATCTGGATGTCCAAATAAAGCCTGAGCCAGCAGTACTTTGACTTTTTCACTGCCATTTAGTTCCTGCATTTTCTTAGCATGCAGTTGTTCTGGAAGACCTAAACCATTGAGCAGTGTAGCTGCCTCAGCTTCTGCCTCCCAGCCATTCAGCTCAGCAAATTCTCCTTCCAGTTCAGCTGCTCTTACTCCATCCTCTTCAGAAAAATCAGCCTTGGAGTAAATAGCATCTTTTTCTTCCATAATAGAGTATAAACGGGAATGTCCCTTCAGTACAGTTTGAATTACCTCAAACTCATCAAACTCAAAATGGTCTTGTTTTAAAACCGATAGCCTGAGAGCTGGTGGAATATTGACAGTTCCTGAATTAGCTTCAATTTCCCCCGAGAGTATCTTCAAAAAAGTTGATTTTCCTGCTCCATTTGCACCAATAAGGCCATAACAGTTGCCAGGAGTAAATTTGATGTTCACGTCTTCAAACAGGGGGCGTATCCCAAATCTTAGAGTTAAGCCACTGGTAGTAATCATTTTAATACCGACTTTCCTTTTCATTCACAACCTGAACATTGTATCACACTCTGGGGTAAAATAGAAAGCTGCTAAGCTTCCCACGCCTGTGTATTAAAAAAAGAAAGAACCCCGCCAAGTGAGGTTCTCTCTGCGTATGTTTTGGAATAAGGGGAGGTTCTTATATTATCCTGCTCTAAAACATATGAAAGGAAGTCCATTGCCAAAGCAGTCCCGAACTTTTTAATACTTACAATATCAGACTGTCAATAATATAGGACAACTGCTCATAATCAGGCTTGCTGACCTGTTCATCTGCTCCCACCGAGTCCCCTTTATGACGAAGATCATCTGTAATCAAAGATGAAAAGATAACTACTGGTAGCTTATTTAATACTGGATGATTCTTTACGATTTTTGTTAAATGGTGACCATCCATTTGAGGCATTTCGATATCCGTAATAAGAAGATGAATATGTTTATGGAAATTGTCGCCATATTTTTCAAGGAGTTGGGAAAGGTATTCCCAGGTTTCCTTACCATTTTGATAAAATGTTAAGTTGGGGTATCCAATCTGGGTAAGATAATCCAGTAAAAGTTTTCGCAGCATCGGGGAGTCTTCAGTAATAACGATGTGTTTCTGTGACACCTCTCTATCTCCCAGGGCTCTAACTGCACTACTCTGGTTCCCAAGCGAAGGAGATATATCGATGATAATTTTCTCAAAATCCAGCAGCTGTATCATCCTGCTATCCATCTTTATTATGCCGATAACAGAGCTTTTCTCTGACTGAGTAATATCAGAAGGTTTCTCAATTTGCTCCCAGGACATACGGTGTATACGTGATACACTATGAACATGAAATGCGTATTTGCCCTGATTGAACTCGGTTACAATATATTTGTCCTGCCTTGGATCTTCAGAAGGCTTAAACCCAAGAAAACCCCCCAAATCAATTATTGGAATAATATCTCCTCTTAGCTGAAAAATACCTTCCATGCAGGAGTGAGCACCGGGCAGTTGTACAGGGGTGACGGGATTTATTATTTCCTTAACCTTTATAACATTGATACCCATAATAGTAGTACCGATGCCAAATTCGACTATCTCAACCTCATTTGTTCCACTGTCCAGTAGAATTGCCTGTTGATTGATATTAGCTATAAAAACCAACCACCTTCCTATAAAATATAAAGATAAAATAAGACTATAATCGGAGTATGCGTAGTAATATTAAACAATTCGCTATTAAAGCCTGAAAATCCTGCTAGGATAACAAATAATAGGACTATGTTAACAAGAAAAATTAATATCTGCACCGACATATAATATGTCAGGTATTATAATTCTGGATATTCTCTTCGCTCTGAAAACTCAAAAATTTGTGATTAATATTACTGTGAGCATATAGAGATGAAATTATTTATTACAATAATGTTTTAGCTCTTATAAAATAGAGCTACTGGCTTAATGCTCAGCAGCTCTTACAGCTTAAATAATATTTTAGCTGGAATCGTTGTCGGGGATCATCAGCTCCATAATGAAATGAGGCCGATCACGTAAAAGGCAACGACTTGCTATCTTTAACTAGTAGCGATACAGGGCCGCTAATTCTTGGCCATCCGGGACCCCATCCTGTTTCTGCATATAGACTTTTCCTCCATTAATGATGGTCTGAATGGCTGTGAAGTCAAACAGGTCTTCATCTCCAGGTTGTGCCTGCGGGTGAATAGAAACTGTATTGGTTTGGGCATCCAGGCTGCCCCATTGTTCAGCCCCCTGTGCCATAAACAGCGCCTCTACTCTGCCATTGCAGGCTGCGGGGGCAGCCTCGATAATATTATAGGTAGTCCTTCCAGTGCCTTTCAGAGGACCGAAGCGGGTCAGGGCTTCTTGTTCGGCCTGTCGGAAGTACTGCTCCGCCAGGGGCCAGACCATAGTTTGAAGATCTTCAGCACTCAACTCCTCTGGATTACCGGGTATTCCTTCACTGGAAAGATATGCATAAGTATTGGCTTCCCGGTAAATTGAATGAAGAAAACCTACTCCTACCAGAAACAAGGGTGAATTTTCCTCTCGCAGTACCTCCAGCAGTCCGCGGTCAATTAAGCGAAAATATCGTAAAATGTTATCTTTGGCGTCATCAGTACCCACCCCCTGGCCATGAAAAATAGCCGCTGCCTGACGATTGCTGCCCTCCAGGGTGTTGGTGTGGTACTGAAGCTGTCTCTCGGGATCATCATAGTGCATAGCCTCAGCCAGACTGTGAGGAATATGTTCCAACTCCAGTTCCTTTACACTGGCCCGAGTACACTGCAGAAACCGGACTGCGTTTTGACTGACGGCCAGCACATAATACAGGCCGTTCCCACTGAGCAGGGGAAGCAGAGGTTTGAGATGAAAGCGCCTGCCAACCTGTAAAAATTCATCAAAATTTATAGGGAGATGGTAATAATTAAAGATGTCTGACGATAGGAATATGGCCAGACCATCTCGTTGATGCTGCCAGAATAAATCATCAATAGTAAGCTTTTTGAGTGGTTCCAAAAGGTGGCTGGCCTGGGAAGAACGCAGTCCGCTGTCTATCAAGCGTTGTTCAGCTTCCCGGATCAAATTCTTAAGTCTGATTCGGCCCTGCCTGGTTTCAACCCCTGCGCGAAATGTAGGCAGATAAATAGTAATACATAGATCATCCTGAAAATTTATCAGGGTCGCTAAATCATTATTGGTTAATAAGTTCATCGTACAACCTCCTCGTCTTTATTATCCCTGTAAGTTTGCTCGGTTATCCTTCTCTATAAAAACTTGGGATATTGGGCCAAGAGTTGATGATGTTTTCCTTTTGTTAGGCTGTTGGATATAATCAATATTGTATATCTGCTTCGATGATAAACATTATTGCA
>CAZBKS010000031.1:0-10742 GCA_964492475.1 uncultured Syntrophomonas sp.
TATCCCCCGTGGTCCAACACATGCTCCAACTGAGTCTATTTTTTCTTCCAGAGAATGCACTGATATTTTGGAGCGAGCTCCAGCTTCTCGAGCAATTGACTTTATCTCGACGATACCGTCATAAATTTCAGGCACTTCAAGTTCGAACAAGCGCCGCAAAAAATGAGGATGAGATCTGGATAAAAATATATTAGGTCCTTTCGATGTGTTTTTAACTTCATATATATATGCTTTAATCCTCTGTCCAATATCATATCTTTCCCCGCCTATCTGATCGGGAGGCAGCATAATGCCTTCGGTCCTCCCCAGACTCACATAAACTGTTTTGCTTTCTATGCGCTGAACCGTCCCGGTTACTATTTCGCCTTCCCGGTCCAGGAATTCTTCATAAATAAGACTGCGTTCTGCTTCCCTTAGCTTTTGAATGACAACCTGTTTAGCAGTCTGGGCCGCAATGCGGCCAAAATTGGAAGGCGTAATTTCAACATACACCAGCTCATCAATTTCACAATCCGGGTATAATTCCCGGGCTTCCTCCAAATCAATTTCCAATCGATTATCGTTTACTTGTTCAGCTACTTTTTTCTGAGAAAATACTCTCACTGCACCGGTTGCTTCGTCAATATCAACGTTAACGCTCTGGGCAATCCCAAAATTCTTTTTATAGGCTGTGTTTAAAGCAGATTTTATAGCATCTATTAAAGCAGCTTTTGGTATTCCGCGATCTTTTTCAATTTCATTTAATGCTTGGATAAGCTCACTAGACAATTTTCTTCCTCCTCTTATTCATCTGGTTTCAACCTGACCACTGATATGAATTCACATGGTATATCTATAACTTTATCAGAGTTTTTTATGCTTAGAGTTTCCTTTTTATAGCCTGTTAAAACACCTGATAGTTTCCGCGGTCCGTCGTATCCCTTGATAGTTTTGATATTGATTTCCTGCCCCATAAACCTGATAAAATCTTTTTCTTTTTTTATTATCCTATCTAATCCAGGTGATGACACTTCCATATGGTCGTAATACAAATCTTCTTCATCAACTAAATTTTTTATGGTTCGTGACGCAACTGCACAAGTGTCCAGATTAATCCCGGTGTCCTTATCAATGTATATCCTGAGTATCTGACCTTCGCTTTCTTTTCGGTATTCAATATCAACCAGGTCTATTTGTATCTGAGCCAATCTCTTTTCAATTTCGTCTATTATAGTCTGCAAGTTATTTTGTCCCACATCCTGCACCCCCAATCATATATGGAGATATAACAATAGAAAAAGTGGGTGCAGACCCACTTTGCCGAAAGTGTATTACTAAACTCTTTTTGATTATACCATAACCGTACAATAACGCAAATATATTCAGCGCTTTACTAGATAAAAATCTATCTAATCAGCCAAATAAACTAATTTGGGTGGTTTCAGGCAAGTTCTCAAAGCATTGGTATTCCCGTAGAACGGCCATAGCTGTTTTATTTAAATGGGTTCTGACCTGAAACTCCTCAACCGAAACAAATGGTTTATCCAGGCGGGCTTCCACAACACCCAGGGCTGCGCTATTGCCTACATTGGGCAAAGCGCAAAAAGGCAGTAGCAATCCGTCTTCACAAACCTTGAATTTTATAGCATTGGAATTATAAATATCGACTGGATAAAACTTAAACCCACGTGCATACATTTCCATAGCCAGCTCCAATATGGTTATCAATTTCTTGTCCTTCTGAGTCGCAGAATTTCCCATCTTATCGATTTCCTTAATCTTTTTCTTTATTGATTGATATCCTTCCAGGATAGTCAGAGCATCAAAATCTTCTGCCCGGATACTAAAAAAGCTGGCATAGAATGGAAGTGGATAATTCACTTTAAAGTAGGCTATGCGAAAAGCCATGGTTACATAGGCAACCGCATGGGCCCGAGGAAACATATATTTAATCTTTTGACAGGATTCTATATACCATTCCGGCACCTGACATTCCTCCATGGCGGATATATCTTTTTCTCCCAGCCCTTTGCCTTTACGTACCCGTTCCATGATATTAAAGGCTTGTTTCTTGTCTGCTCCTCGATTTATAAGGTAGGTCATGATATCGTCTCTGGTACATATAACCTGGTTCAGATCTGAGACACCATTTTCAATCAAATCCTGGGCGTTATTAAGCCATACATCCGTGCCATGGGAAAGACCGCTGATACGGACTAACTCAGCAAAGGTATTGGGGCGAGTAGCTTCCAGCATCTGCCTGACAAAGCGAGTTCCAAACTCGGGTATGCCAAAGGTGCCTACCGGGGAGTCAATATCTTCTTCATTTATTCCCAGTACCGTTACTTCTGAGAATATTTTCATGGTGTCGGGGTCATCCAGTTTTATATTTGCAGCTTTGACCCCAGTGAGCTGTTCCAGTTCTCTGATGACAGTAGGATCATCATGTCCCAGTATGTCAAGTTTAACCAGTTGATCCCCAATAGCATGGTACTCGAAATGTGTCGTAACAACACCGGAATCTTTATTATCAGCTGGATGCTGAAGGGGGGTGAATTCATGAATATCCTTACCTTTGGGCACCACAATCAGGCCTCCTGGATGCTGCCCGGTAGTTCTTCTAACTCCAGTTATACCTTTTACTAATCTTTTGATTTCCGAGTTCCTGGTATTCAATTGATGTTGATCTATATACTTTTTCACAAATCCAAAGGCAGTCTTTTCAGCGATGGTTGAAATAGTCCCAGCCCGGAAAACATTTTCACTGCCAAATAACTCTTCTACATAATGATGAGCCTGCATCTGGTAATCCCCGGAAAAATTAAGATCGATATCCGGGACCTTGTCCCCTTCGAATCCCAGGAAGGTCTCAAATGGAATATTAAAGCCTTCTTTATGCATAAGCTCTCCGCAGACGCATCTTACCGCAGCAAGATCTACCCCGCATTCTGCAGTTTTATCAACGTCGAAAATGCTGCGGTGACAGTATCTGCATAAAAGGTGCGGCTGAAGCGGATTAACTTCAGTGATTCCGGTTAAGTAAGCTACCAGTGAAGAACCCACTGACCCCCGGGAGCCAACCAGATATCCATCCTGGTTGGATTTTTGTACCAGTTTATGGGCAATTAGATACAAAACGCTGAAGCCATGTTCAGTGATGGACTGCAATTCATGGTTTATCCGCTGCTCAACGATATCCGGCAGTATATCTCCATATAGTTCATGAGCCCTTTTCCAGGTTAAAGCTGTAACCTCCTCAGCTGCAGTATCGATCTGAGGTGGATAAAAGCCATCTGGAACCGGCTTGATTTCGTCTATCATATTATTAATCTGCTCAGGGAAACCGATGACTACCGCCCTGGCATCCTCAGCGCCAAGATACGAGAATTCTGCCAGCATTTCGTCAGTATTCTTGAAATACAGGGCAGATTCAGATTCCAGGTCCTCATAACCCTGCCCGGCTTGGATTATAGTTCTAAATATCTCGTCTTCCGGGTCCAGAAAATGCACGTCTCCGGTGGCAATAACCGGCTTGTTTAATTTTTTGCCCAGATTCACTATAAATCTGTTGATGTTCTGCAACTGATCTATACTCTGCAGCTTATCCTCTCTAATTAAGAATTCGTTATTGCCTGTCGGTTGAATTTCCAAATAATCGTAAAAGCCGGCAATATTTATTATCTCGTCATCGTTTTTTCCGTTCAGTATCCCTTGATAAAGTTCTCCGGCCTGACAGGCGCTTCCAACCAGTATTCCTTCTCGATAGCCCTGTAAAAGCTGCCTGGGAATTTTGGGGTGCCGATAAAAATGATCCAGGTAAGATAAACTGATCAAGTGGTACAGATTCTTTAATCCCGCAGTATTTTGGGCCAGCAGTATGACATGATAAGGCTTTTCCCTCTTATCGGTTTCGACCAGATACCCTTCCAATCCATAGATAACCTTAATTCCGTATTCCCGGGAGGCATAGTAGGCATCAGGAAAAGCCTGGACGCCTCCATGATCGGTAATGGCAATAGCAGGGTGTTCCCATTCAGCCGCTCTTTTAATCATTTTTTTTACATCAGCCAGTCCATCCATGGCGCTCATCTTAGTATGGGCATGAAATTCTATTCTCTTTAATTCACTGGTATCAACTCGCCCTGAATTCGATAAGATTATGTATGAGTCCATAAATAGAGCCAATTCCTTGACAAAATTATCAAAGCGAACGCTGCCAATAATTTTTACCCAATCCCCGATATTCAGTTCGTCTTCCTGTTTAGTTTTCACGAATGTTTTAACGATAAGACTATCCGTATAATCGGTTAGGTAATAATTAATAATGTAGCGGCCATCTCTTAACAGGGTAAACTCCTTATCCCATATTTCTCCTTCAACTACTGCTGATTGCATGCCTTCTTCGATATGCATGATTCTGGTTACTGCTCTATTCTCGATCTGCTTCCGGGACCATTTTCGCTCAGCTTTTTTCCTGGGCTTATGACCTGCTCTCTGATCATCTGCTATATCCAGCACTTCCAATGGTTTACGGATAATACCGCCATCTATACCCTGCTTCGAAGCACTGATATGTTTTTCTTCCCATAATGCCCTTGCTAAAATCTGCAGTCGGTATTGATTCCAAAACCATTGCGTAATGCTGTCACAGAGCTGGTTTTCCAAGATATACCGGTAGATACTCTCCTCATCAGTCACCACATCAATTCCACCGGACCTGATCCTCCATTTAATATGATTTTGGGGATAGGCCTCAGTTGAGGAGAGCTCTTCCTGACATTTAACAATAATACTCTCAATCTGATGCAGCGGAGCGCAAAAAGAAGGAACAATATCCAGGCTGCTCAGAAAATCCCATTTCTTAAGTAGTTCCTGGATGGTTTGGCTGATAATGCAGGTTGGAAGAGGTTGTTTAACATCAATGAATAACGTCCACAATTTTGATTGCTTGCTTATTTCTAATCTACTGATAGAAGAATTTTCCCAAAATGAAGCTAAAGTATGGTCAAGGAAATTATTTAAAATGGAATAAAAGTCCCGGTTCAGTATCATTCGCCTCCCATAGCCATTAATTTAGTCTTTCAATAGTACGCAGACCTTTCAGAGCAGATAGTTCTTCTATTACTTGATCAACTGAAAGACCGGATGGAATTTGGAGAAGCAGCTCTATCTCCAAAAAATTATTATCGGCCTGGGTTAGCTGGATATTTTTGATCAGTACACATAAATCGCCCAGAATAGAACCGATGGCTCCAACCTGACCCGGTTTATCTTCTACCAGCAAGACAATGCCTTTAAATTCCCGACTTCCGGTAAATCGGGCTTCAAATTTAATAAAATAGATCAGCACAAATAAAATTAATATAGTAGTGGCTATTGCCGGTATATAGAGCCCGGAACCCACTGCCAATCCTATACAAGCCACAACCCAGAGACCAGCTGCGGTAGTGAGTCCCTGAACCGATGCCCCTTCTCGCATTATAGTGCCAGCACCCAAAAAACCGATACCGCTGATGACCTGTGCTGCAATACGCCCCGGGTCAGCATTTACAGTCTGATAATACTGCAGGTATATATCAATTGAAACTATCATAGCTAACGCCGAACCAATACTCACCAGGGTGTAAGTCCTTAACCCTGCCGGCCGGCTCAGGCTCTCCCGCTCCAGACCGATTAAGCCACCCAGAACACCGGCCAGAGCCAGTTTAAATATTATTTCATAAATAAGCATCCGTAAATGCACATCCCTCGTTTTTTATATTATATCGAGAGCTCAGCTGTTTTCCGTTATTTTTATTTTCAATATATCCTCAATATGGGATACTGCTTCATCAATGGCAACTAAAAGGGATTCCTTTTCCCATCGCTTCTTAATTTCCACTTTATTATCCTGCAGAGCTTTGGGGCCTATAGTGATGCGTACCGGAATCCCTGTTAAATCAGCATCCTTAAATTTTACTCCCGCTCTTTCATCGCGATCATCAAGAATTACCTCCAGACCCTTTTCGATCAGCTGTTCATATAAGCTCCAGGCTGCGTCCATCTGCTCACTTTTTTTTGCGTTTACCGGGACAATAATTACCTGATAGGGGGCTATAGGTACAGGCCATATTATTCCGTCCTCATCACTATTCTGTTCTACCGAAGCAGCCATGGTTCTTGATACCCCTATGCCATAACATCCCATGACAAAAGGACGTTCCTGACCCGCACTATCCAAAAAGGCAGCTTTCATAGCCTGGGAGTATTTAGTCCCCAGCTTAAAAATGTGTCCAACTTCTATGCCCCTGGCGGTACTGACCACGCCTTCGCAAACCGGGCATCTATCGCCTTTAACTGCGTTTCTCAAGTCAACTATCATTTCCGGTACAAAATCTCGGCCCAGATTGGCATTTATCAAGTGGTAGGAATCCTCATTGGCTCCACAAACGAAATTCTGCATCTGCTGAATTTCCAGGTCCGCATAAACCTTAAACTCAGCTCCCACCGGTCCCAGTGATCCCACCCTAATGCCTAATGCCTCGTGAACCTGGCTTTCATCGGCAATAACTAAATCGTTGCAGCCCAGCAGGTTTTTTAGCTTAATTTCATTTAATTCCCGATCGCCACGAACGACAGCTCCAATATATTGCCCATCAGCCCAATATATTAGGGTTTTAACGATATTATGTACTGGTATGTTAAGGGCCTGCATAACGTCCTCTACCGTTCTTACTCCCGGCGTATAGATCTTCTCCAGCGGTTTAAGGGCAACCCGGTCCCCTTCTGACAGCTTATCTGCCAAACACACCGCCTTTTCAACATTGGCGGCATAATTGCAATTGTCGCAATAAACGATCTCAGCCTCCCCACTATCAGCCAGCACCATGAATTCATGACTTTCATTACCGCCAATAGCCCCGCTATCCGCTTCGACAACCCGGTATTTAAGATCCAGCCTTTGAAAGATGCGATTATACGCTTCATACATCTTACGATACGAAATATCCAATCCTTCTTCATCAATGTCAAAAGAATAGAGGTCTTTCATGATAAACTCTCTGCCTCTCATCAATCCAAACCTGGGTCTTATCTCATCCCGGTATTTATTCTGAATTTGATAGAGCAGTAAAGGAAGATCCCGATATGAATGTACATCCTGATTAACCAGGGCAGTAATAATTTCCTCGTGGGTAGGCCCCAGAGCAAAGGGCCGGTTGTGACGATCTTTTAAGCGGAACATCTCATCTCCGTATACATCCCATCTTCCTGATTCCTGCCATAACTCGGCTGGTTGTATGATAGGCATTAGCAGTTCCTGCCCTCCGGCTCTATCCATTTCTTCTCTTACGATGTTCATTATTTTTTTTAGCACCCGGAAGGCCAGGGGCAGATATGAATAAACTCCTCCGCTGGTTTTACGTATAAATCCACCCCGCAGCAACAGTTGATGGCTTACTATTTCAGCCTCACTGGGCACCTCACGCAAGGTTGGATTAAACATCTCCGATGACTTCAAAGCCCTACCTCCTTATAAGTGTTGTGAAAAATTCAAGCCCGTTTGCGGACGGTCTCCTGTCAGGTGAATTACCTGCCCTGGAGATGCCTCCATGGTCTCGTGGTATGGAATAATGCAGCACCGTTCCTGAATCGCCTTTCCCGCTGCACTATACTTGAACCCAAATCCTCCCCAATTCCCAAACTTTATCACAGATCATTTATGTCATTGGAAAATAGGATTTGCCGATAGAGTAGTTCCAGCTATTCAGCAGCATCAATTTCTTTGATTAATTCATTAACCAGTTGATCTTCAGGTATCTTCTTGACAACTTCACCATTCTTAAATAATATTCCCAATCCTCTTCCGCCGGCTATGCCTATATCTGCATCGCGGGCTTCTCCTGGTCCGTTAACGATACATCCCATAACGGCAATCTTCAAGTTTCGATCCAAAAATCTTATCTTTTCGTCAACTTCCTCCACTATTTTAAACAAATCTATCTCGCATCTTCCGCAGGTTGGACAGGAAACCAACTCTATGCCCCGTTCCCGCAGCCCTGCGCTTCTTAAGATTTCATAAGCCGCCCACACTTCATAAACCGGATCAGAGGTTATGGATACTCGTATGGTATCCCCTATACCTTCATTCAGCAGGATACCTAAACCCATGGCCGATTTGACCAAAGCCCTGGGTATGGTCCCAGCTTCAGTAATGCCCAGGTGCAACGGGTAGTCTACCAGTTCGGACATAAGCCGATAGGCTTCCACGCTCAAGGGAACAGAAGAAGCTTTTAATGACACCTTGATATCATGGAAGCCCATATCTTCCAGGATTTTGATGTTTTCCATAGCACTGTCCACCATCGCCTGGGGACATATTTGGCCGTATTTTCTATATATATTTTTATCCAGTGAACCGGCATTAACACCAATTCGGATGGGAACCTTGTTATCCTGGCAGATTTTCACTACCTCTTGCACCTTGCTTTTGGCTCCAATATTCCCGGGGTTAATTCGCAAACCGTCACAACCAGCCTTAACACTGCTTAAGGCCAATCGGTAGTCAAAATGTATATCGGCTATGATCGGGATGCTTGTCCCCTGCTTTATTTTACTTATAGCCTGGGCGGCCTCTTCATCAATTACAGCTACCCTGGCTATTTCACATCCGGCTTCCTGCAGGTGTATTATCTGCTGCACGGTAGAAGTTACATTCCGGGTATCGGTGGTAGTCATTGATTGAACAACTATAGGATTATCTCCGCCCACCGGCACTTCGCCTATCCATACTACCCGGCTTTTTCTCCTCATAGTCATCATCCTTTAATAAATTTCATTATATCGTTAAATGTGACCAGCACGATAAGTGCCATGAGAAACATGAATCCCAACCAGTGAATAAATCCTTCTTTATCAGGCTGTACGGGTTTCCTGCGAATTGCTTCGATAATTGCAAATACGATGCGGCTGCCATCCAGAGCCGGTATAGGCAGGAGATTCAAGATGCCCAGGTTGATGCTCAAAAATGCAGCAAAACTTAACAAAAATACCGTTCCGACTTGTGCGGCATCTCCGATTAGACCTACTATGCCTACCGGCCCGGCAATGTCTGCCGCTGACGCCCCTCCGGTAATCATAACCCATAAACCGCTCAGCAGTACCACAGTCAGTTCATAAGTCTGCTGCAGTCCAATTTTAACAGCGGTCAGTAAACCCTGTTTCTCATATACGATGTTGCTCAAAACACCAATAGCAGGCACTCCAGTTGTGGCATTAATTTCAGGTATCACTTCAAGCTCGGTATTCTTACCCTCACGTTGAATTTCCAATTCTATTGCAGTTCCTGCTGGTTGAGCCGTAAGGAGGGTAGTAAATTCGTCCCAGGTTCCCACCTCATTTCCATTTACAGCCAGTATCCTGTCTCCTGCCATAATTCCAGCCTTTTCAGCGGGCTGTTCTGCAAAAACCTTTCCTATTATCGGTTCGTCGGTAGTAGTGGGTATTCCGATAAAGGCATAACTATAAATAAATATCAGCAGGGCCAGCACAAAGTTCATAAAAGGCCCGGCAAATGATACTCGAATCTTCTCCAACGGAGTTCGATGGCTGTATCCATTGGGATCATCCTGATCACCCGGCTCTTCCCCGGCCATGCGCACAAACCCACCTAGAGGAAATATTCTTATAGAATACTCAACCTCATCTTTTCGCCAGGAAAAGATTTTATAGCCGAATCCCAGACTGAATTCATAGACAGGAATACCTATTCTTCTGGCCGCCAAAAAATGTCCCGTTTCGTGGAACAGAATTAGAACAGCTATGATTACTATCGAAATCAATATTGTCATCATGAATCCCCCCTTTATATCATTATCTCTTTAGTATCTCCCGGGTATGAGTGTTTATAAGTACCAGCTTCTAAAATCGGCAGTTTCCCAACAACTCCCGGCATATAATACGCGCCCATTCATCAGCCTGCAGGATGCTGTCCAGATCAGGCTGTTGAACCGGTTCATGGCGTTCCATCACTTGTTCAGCCAGCCATGGTATAGCAGTAAACGCTATTTCGCGAGTCAAAAATTTGTTCACAGCTATTTCGTTGGCTGCATTAAGCACTGCCGGCATAGTCCCTCCAATTCGGCCGGCCTGATATGCCAGAGCCAGGGCTGGGAATCTTTCCATATCCGGACTCCCAAAATGCAAGGCCCCTAATATGGTTGGATCTAAGGCCGGAGCTGACGAAACAGCTCGGTCAGGGTAAGTAAGAGCATATTGAATCGGAATTCTCATATCATGACTACCTATATGAGCCAGAAATGAACCATCAATCAGTTCAACCATGGAGTGTATGATGCTCTCCTTTTGTACTACCACGTTTATTTTATCATAATTTATGCCAAATAGATGATGGGCTTCGATTACTTCCAATCCCTTATTCATGAGAGTCGCAGAATCAATGGTTATTTTCGGGCCCATTATCCAGTTGGGATGCTTTAATGCCATCTCCACAGTAACACTATCCAGCTGTATTCTATCCAAATCCTTAAATGGTCCCCCTGATGCTGTCAGCCAGATTTTCTTAAGATGTTTGCTTTCTCCCTGCAGGCACTGAAATACTGCTGAATGTTCACTATCAACCGGTAAAATAGCTGCATTATTATCCAGGGCTTCCTGCATCACGATGTCCCCTGCTGCTACCAGGGTTTCTTTATTGGCCAGGGCCACTCTTTTTCCGGACTGTATTGCGGCCAGAGTGGGTCTAATACCAATGGCTCCGCTTACCG
>CAZBKS010000032.1:0-10595 GCA_964492475.1 uncultured Syntrophomonas sp.
GTAAAAATACTGTTGTAAACCAGGGAGGGAGCAAGGTGAAGCGGGTACTCTTTGTATGCAGTGGCAATACATGTAGAAGTCCAATGGCTCAGGGGCTTTTCATCCGGATTATAGCCCAATATCAAGGAGGCAGTCTGGCCAGCGACTTTGAGGTCTGCTCAGCCGGATTATTTGCCGCAGATGGCATGCCTGCTGCTCAGGCAGCGGTGGAGACCATGCTGCAGTATGAAATAGATATATCCGGGCACAGGTCCAAAAGACTGGATAAGGACATGATATACAATGCCAATCTGGTTTTGGTTATGACCAGAGAACACCACCTGTATTTGATGGAAATGTTTGAAGAAAGTAAAGACAAAATTTTTTTACTCAGTGATTTGGCCGGGGATGATGGTCAAGAGATTTTTGACCCATATGGGATGGGGATAGAATCATATGAAGAAAGTGCCCGGCAAATTAAAGGGATGTTGGAAAAAATCGTAGAAAAATTATCTAATAACATCCAGACGCAAAATATACAGCTGCAAAAGGAGTGAGTTCAACCCATGAAAATAGCTATTGGCAGTGATCACGCCGGGTTTTTAATGAAACAGGATATAATTAATGAGCTGAAGGCAGAAGGTTATCAAATTATTGATTGCGGAACCCACAGCAGCGAATCCGTTGATTATCCGGATATTGCCGAAGCAGTTGCCAGGAAGGTTTTGGAAGATGACATTTTAGGAGTGCTAATCTGTGGAACGGGGATAGGGATCTCCATAGCTGCTAATAAAATTCCGGGCATAAGAGCTGCTTTATGCCATGACCCTTATTCTGCCAACCTGGCCCGGGAGCATAATGATGCCAACGTAATAGCAGTTGGCGCAAGAATAAGCGGGACAGGAATTGCGCTGGAAATGATAAAAACTTTTATTAATGGTAAATTTCAAGGAGGTAGACATCAGAGAAGAGTAGAAAAGATAGATAGTCTTGAAAAAAATGTCGTGAAGGGAGTCAAGCCAGTGGATTATATTGAAAAGTATGTTGGATCTGTTGATCCGGAGATAGCCGAGGTTATCAAGCAGGAAGAAATGAGACAGGACAATAAGCTTGAATTAATAGCTTCGGAGAATTTCGTATCTCGTGCAGTTATGGCCGCCCAAGGGTGTGTGATGACCAATAAATATGCAGAAGGATATCCAGGCAAGCGTTATTATGGGGGTTGCGAGTACGTTGATGTAGCCGAGGAACTGGCCAGGGAGAGGGTCAAAAAACTGTTCAATGCCGAACATGCCAATGTACAACCCCATTCAGGAGCACAGGCCAACGCCGCAGTGTACTTTGCTGCCTTGAGTCCTGGTGATACTGTTATGGGTATGAATTTGAGCCACGGGGGCCACCTTACTCATGGCAGTCCGGTGAATTTCTCTGGAAAAAACTATAATTTTGTTGATTATGGTGTAAATGCTGAAACAGAAACCATAGATTATGATCAGCTTAGAGATACCGCCCTTAAAGCAAAACCACGTATGATAGTGGCGGGAGCCAGCGCTTATCCTCGTATTATTGATTTTAAGAAGTTCAGAGAAATAGCAGATGAAGTAGGGGCTTATCTGTTTGTAGATATGGCTCATATTGCAGGATTGGTAGCATCAGGTCTTCATCCCAATCCGGTTGAGTATGCAGATTTTGTCAGTTCAACCACTCATAAGACCCTGAGGGGTCCCAGAGGTGGGATTATTCTCTGCGGGCAGGAATGGGCGCGGAAAATTGACAGCGCTGTTTTTCCGGGTATTCAAGGCGGACCGCTTATGCATGTCATTGCAGCTAAAGCAGTATGCTTTAAAGAAGCTTTGTCCGAAGAGTTTCAGCAATATCAGCAGAATATTATTGCTAATGCCGGAGCACTGGCAGAAGCACTTATGGAAAATGGATTGAGATTAGTTTCAGGAGGAACTGACAATCATCTGATGCTGGTCGATGTTCGTCCTAAGAATCTTACCGGCAAAGATGCAGAAGCAGTTTTGGAATCGGTAAATATTACCGTCAATAAAAACACCATACCATTTGATCCCCAAACCCCATTTGTAACCAGTGGAATTCGACTGGGAACACCGGCTCTGACCAGTCGGGGAATGAATGCAGAAGATATGAAGCTAGTGGGAACTGCCATTGCTATGGCTTTGGGCAATCCTGATAGCGAAACCAACCTTGCTGAAGTTCGAAAAATCGTGCGGGAATTGTGCCAGCACTACCCACTATATTAGACGACCAGCCAAAACCAGGAGGATACTAAGCTGGTTCCATTTTTGTGGCAGCAGGGAACAGGGGATAAACACTGTTCCTAATATTACAATTACAATAATTTAATGACAGGAGTCTTTTGTATGGATACCAAAACCCTTTCATTGCCAAAACTAAATCAGCTCTCACCCACGCTGGAATCAACCGCACTAAAACTGATGGAAGAGGCTGGAGAACTAGCGCAGGTAATTGGCAAATTTCGAGGTCTTAGCGGGGAAAGAGTGAACATGGATGATGAAACTATCATCCAGGAAATAGCCGTAGAACTCCTTGACGTAGCCCAGACTGCAGTTACGATGATGTTTGTGCTGGAGGACGAATTCGGCATCAACATTGACAGTGCTGTGCAATCTCATATAGCCAAATTGGAACGAAAAGGGTACTTGTCACGGTAACGGAAGATTTCATCGACAATAAATCTCAATAAAATGTAAAATTCACGAAAGGATTTTACGTCTTCTCCCTCGAATTTTATTGTACTTGAGTAAGAGTGTATAACTTAAGGCTAAAAGGAATTTGGATTTTTATGTTGAATAGAGAAGAGGGATAGTTAAGACGGGTTAAAGGTGCAAATCAATGGCAGAGAAAAAAAACAAACACTGGGCCAAAGCCTTTAGTGAGGCGATAAACCTGGTCACAACTATTGCGGCGGCGGTCGGATTTTGCGGATACGGCGGATGGTGGCTGGATCAAAAATATGGTACCGCGCCCAAGTTTACTGTAATCGGTGTGCTTCTGGGGATGGCCACAGCTATCAAAGTTATGTGGGATCGCATGGTGGCAGACCAGCATAAAAAAGAAACCAAATAAACCTTGTTAGCAGTCAAAGCCTGCCAAAAGGGCTTTGATTTACATTTTAGGTGACAGCTCGGATAACAGGAGAAGAACCTAATAAAACCTGATTATCTCAATAACGCTACTGTAGGAAGGGGGGAGAAAAGAATGATATTTGGTATGTGGGATGGCGCCTTTTTTCACATTGGGCCAATTCCAGTAGACCATCTGGTAGTTACTGAATGGGTAATTATAGCATTGATAGGAATAATTGCATTTATGGCCACCCGGGACATGCAAAGAGTTCCCAGGGGACTGCAGAATGCATTTGAAGCACTCATAATATTCACCAAAGATTTTTTTACCCAGTTAATGGACGAAGAGCATGTCGCTAAAAAGTGGGCACCTTTGCTTTCCGCATTTTTCCTGTTCATCCTGATAAGCAACTACAGCGGTCTCATCCCAGGAGCCGCTCATATTGCGGGGTTCCAACCTCCTACCAGCAACTGGAACGTAACTATGACTTTAGCAATAATTACGTTCTTTTCAGTTCATGTTGCAGGATTTTCGGAACATGGTGGACATTACCTGCATCACTTCGTGAGCCCAAGCCCGCTCATGTTACCGTTGAACCTGGTAGAAGAAGTGGCACATCCACTTTCCCTTACCGTCC
This sequence comes from uncultured Syntrophomonas sp., assembly GCA_964492475.1. Lineage (GTDB taxonomy): Bacteria > Bacillota > Syntrophomonadia > Syntrophomonadales > Syntrophomonadaceae > JAAYJK01. The sequence continues at coordinate 3,731 of CAZBKS010000032.1, forward strand.
GTCTATTTGGGAATATCTTTGGTGAAGAAATGGTTATAGCATTTTTGCTGTTCATGGCACCATTTGTAGTTCCGGCGGCGATCATGGGCTTAAGTCTGTTATTGGGTGCTATCCAAGCGGTAGTATTTACAATTTTGTCAGCTAGCTATATAGCGGCTGCAGCTGGAGAGGGTCATTAAAAATTATCATTAAATTTTGCTCATTTTTTGGTTAGAGCTTGAAAGGAGGGAAAAAGATGGGAGTAGCATTAGGTGCTGGTCTTGCTGTATCAATCGCCGGTATAGGTGGCGGTATTGGTATGGGCGTAGCTGGAGGCAAAGCTTTCGAAGCCATCGCTAGGCAGCCTGAAGTTGGAGGGGATGTTAGAACACTTCTGTTCATAACTCTGGCTTTTATTGAAACCCTGACTATTTATGGTCTGCTGATTGCATTTATGTTAGTTGGTAAGATGTAGGAACACGAAACAATATATGTAGACTCGATTTTATGGGCGATAGGGCACAATTATTATCAGCTCTATCGCCCAAAATACTATTTGCTCTAAGAGATTGGAGGTAGCACATCCGTGAAAAGGAATAAAAGATTTTATGCATCAATCCTCCTTCTAGCAATGGTTCTAACCATGGGATTTGCAGCTGTCTGCTTGGCTTCAAGTGGCGGCACCATGCCGATAGAACAACCTGCCGGACATACCCCGGAATTTGGCAATTTATATGTCATCGGGTGGTCGGCGGTAAACTTCTTTATACTTTTGTCTTTGCTGTACAAATTCGCTTATGGCCCAATTTACAAGATGTTGGATGAACGTACAGCAAGTATTGAAGGATCACTGAAACATGCGGAAGAAGTTAGAGTAGAGATTGATGAGTTAAAGAAAGAAGCTCAAGGGAATCTGTCAGAATCACGCAAGGAAGCTCAGGAAATTGTAGCCCGGGCAACTAAAGCGGCTGAAGATGCTAAAAACGAGATTTTAGCCAAGGCTCAGGGGGATGCATCTAACATGAAAGCCAAAGCAACTGCTGAAATTGAATCAGCTACTGCGCTGGCCAAGGCAGAATTAAAGGATACCGCTGTTGCACTGGCAATCATGGCGGCAGAAAAAGTATTGAAAAGAGCGATCACAGAAGCAGATCACAAGAACATGGTCAGTGAATTTGTCAATGAGGCAGGCGATCTGTTATGTTAAACAAGAGCGTCGCCAGGCGCTATGCAGAAGCGTTCTTCAGCATCGCCCGGGAAGCTAACAAGGTAGATGAGTTGGAGTTAGAACTTGATAAAGCAGTCGAAACAATAGAAGGAACAGAAAACCTGAAAGACTATCTGGCTCATTTGCTGATTCCCGCCAAGGAAAAGAAAGAAGTTATGAGCAAAATTTTCGCCGGCGGTATTAGCCAGGTGACTCTTAATTTTCTCTTGATGATCATTGACAAGAGACGCGAAGCATATATAGGCGTTATAGTAGAAGAATATAAGGATATGGCTGATGAAGCAAGAAATATCATGAAAGCGCAGTTGATATCAGCTCAGGAAGTGCCAGCTAGTGAGATGAAGATACTGGCTGAAAAGCTTTCTGCTTCTACTGGGAAGACTGTACAGCTTAAGCAAACAGTGGATCCGGATTTAATAGGCGGCATCAAGATACGAATGCAGGACCAGATTATAGATGCCACCGTGGCTAAAAGACTAGAAATGCTGAAAGAAAAACTCAAACAAGTAAAGATAAGTTAATGTGATAGGGGTGAGCACATAAAATGAGTATTAGGCCGGAAGAGATTAGCGCGATATTAAAAGAACAGATTGAGCGCTACCAATCCGAGGTCGAGGTCAGCAATGTGGGCTCTGTAATATATGTTGGGGACGGAATTGCCCGCGTATATGGACTGCAGGGCGCCATGGCTGGAGAACTGCTGGAGTTCACCGGCGGAACTGTTGGAATGGTACTCAACCTGGAAGAAGATAACGTAGGTGCCGTTTTGCTGGGTGCTTATTCTCACATCAAAGAAGGCGATGTGGTTAAAGCTACCGGGAGAATCATGGAAGTTCCTGCAGGAGATGCCATGCTCGGCCGTGTTGTAAATGCCCTGGGGCAGCCAATAGATGGAAAAGGGCCCATAAATACATCGGCATTTCGTCCGATGGAAAAAGTTGCACACGGGGTTGTAACCCGTTCACCAGTTGACACACCAATGCAGACTGGACTTAAGGCTATCGATTCCATGGTTCCCATCGGCAGGGGTCAACGTGAGTTAATTATCGGTGACCGTCAGGTTGGTAAGACCGCCATAGGTATCGACGCTATTATAAACCAGAGGGAAAAAAGAGATATCATATGCATATATGTTGCTATTGGACAGAAGCAGGCCAGTGTAGCTGGTATAGCAGCCAAGCTGGAGAGCATGGGTGCTATGGATTATACAATCATAGTAGCTGCTGGTGCTTCTGAACCGGCTCCGCTGCTCTACATGGCACCGTATGCAGGGGTAGCAATGGCCGAAGAATTCATGGAAAGTCAAGGTAAAGACGTCTTAATAATTTATGATGACTTATCCAAGCACGCAGTTGCTTATCGTGAAATGTCACTCTTGCTTCGTCGTCCTCCCGGACGTGAAGCTTATCCCGGGGACGTTTTCTACCTGCACTCTCGTTTGCTGGAGAGAGGTTGTAAACTGAACGAAAATTATGGCGGAGGTTCCATAACCGCTCTGCCGATAATTGAGACCCAGGCCGGTGACGTATCGGCATACATTCCGACCAATGTTATTTCCATTACTGATGGACAGATATACCTGGAAACAGACCTGTTCAATGCCGGGCAGAGACCTGCTATAAACGCCGGTTTGTCGGTTAGCCGCGTTGGAGGTTCAGCGCAAACCAAGGCCATGAAGTCAGTTGCCGGGCAGTTGCGCCTGGACTTGGCTCAGTACCGCGAACTGGCCGCATTTGCTCAGTTTGGATCGGACCTGGATAAAGCTACTCTAGCCAGATTAACCAGAGGCGAAAGAGTTGTCGAAATACTGAAGCAAGGCCAATATGTGCCCATGGCCGTGGAAGACCAGGTGGTATCTATTTACGCTGGAGTAAATGGCTTCCTGGATGATCTGCCCAAAAACAAGGTACTTGAATTTGAAGCTGATTTTCATAAATTCCTGCGCAGCACCTATGCTGACGTCCTGACTACTATCCGGGAGGTTGGTAAGATAGACTCCGCCACCGAGGAAAAATTGGTTAAAGCCATTGGTGAATTCAAAACCACGTTTTCGGTTTAGGTGGTGAGATAGATGGCAGGAGGAACAAGAGAGTTTAAACGCAGAATACGAAGTGTAACAAATACCCAGCAGATTACCAAAGCCATGAAAATGGTATCGGCCGCTAAACTGCGCCGTGCTCAGGAGGCTGCTGAAGCTTCCCGACCATATACCGAAACTCTACAGGGTACGCTGGCCCGCTTGGCGGGAGTAGCATTTGATGTAAAACATCCCCTGCTGGAGAAGAGGGAAGACATACGCAAAATAGGTTATGTGGTAATCACTGCTGATGGAGGCCTCTGTGGTGGGTATAACTCCAACTTGATAAAAGCTGCCACAACGGCCATGGATGAAGATACCAGAAAAATGGAAAATGGCATAGTAGCTGTGGGTAGAAAAGCCCGGGACTTCTTCCGTAAACGCGGAGGGCTGGATGCAGAATTTGTTAATCTAGGTGACAAAATAAGTTATGCAGATGCCAGGGAAATTGGGCAATATATAATGAATGCTTATGAAAATGAAGAAATAGATGAAGTATATGTTGTATATGCCAAATTTATAAACGTTTTACGACAGGTTCCTACAATAGTAAAACTTTTGCCTATAGAGACTCCGACCGCTGAACAGACTGAAGGACAGCGTGTCATTGATTACATTTATGAACCAAGTGCAGAGGAGATTTTGCTAACTTTGTTGCCAAGATATATAGGTAGTCTCATTTATAATGCGATGCTTGAAGGTAAAGCCAGTGAGCATGGCGCCAGGATGACGGCTATGGGCAACGCCACCGAGAATGCAGGAGAAATCATCGATAACCTCACGCTGGCCATGAACAAAGCCAGACAGGCAGCCATAACTGATGAAATCCTGGATATAGTTGGTGGAGCTGAAGCTCTGAATAAAGGAGGAAAGTAGAGGATGGCGAATGTAACATATGGAGAGGTAACCCAGGTTATCGGCGCAGTTGTTGATATTCGTTTTAAGCCTGGTGAATTACCTGATCTGATGAACGCTATTACTATAAAGTCAGCCGATCAGGACGCCGATACAAAAATTGCGGCCGATATCGATGTAACTCTCGAAGCAATGCAGCATCTGGGTAATGATACGGTAAGATGTGTTGCACTGCGGCCTACTGATGGTATCTCCCGCGGGATGAAAGGTACCAATACCGGGGCTTCCATTAAGATTCCGGTTGGAGAAGGTTGTCTGGGAAGAATATTGAATGTTCTTGGTAATCCGGTTGATGATGCTGGGCCAGTTACGGCAAGCGACTACTGGGAAATCCATCGCGATCCGCCCCAACTGGTTGATCAGCTTCCAGCTACCGAATTGCTGGAAACAGGAATCAAAGTTACTGACCTGATTTGTCCTTACGCTAAAGGCGGGAAAATAGGACTGTTCGGCGGAGCAGGGGTTGGTAAGACCGTTATTATACAGGAACTTATTAGAAACATAGCATACGAACATGGTGGATATTCAGTGTTCACCGGTGTTGGTGAACGTACCCGTGAAGGAAACGATCTATGGGGTGAAATGGTCGAATCCGGGGTTATAGATAAGGTTGCCTTGATATTCGGTCAGATGAATGAGCCTCCCGGAGCCAGACTGCGGGTAGGATTAACAGGACTGACAGTAGCAGAATATTTCCGCGATGTTGCGGGAACGGACGTGTTGATATTTATCGACAATATATTCAGATTTGCCCAGGCTGGTAATGAAGTGTCTGCATTGCTCGGACGTATGCCATCTGCGGTTGGATATCAGCCTACTCTGGCAACTGACATGGGTCTCTTGCAGGAACGTATTACATCCACTCGCAAAGGGTCCATAACTTCCGCTCAGGCAGTTTATGTTCCGGCTGACGACTTGACTGACCCGGCACCGGCAACAACCTTTGCCCATCTGGATGCGACCCTGGTTCTTTCCCGGGCCATTTCAGAAAAGGGTATTTATCCAGCTGTTGATCCGCTGGATTCTACATCTAGAATATTGGACCCCAACATTCTGGGAGAAAAACATTACTTCACCGCCCGTGGAGTGCAGCAGATATTGCAGAGGTATAAAGAACTGCAGGATATCATTGCTATACTCGGTATGGACGAATTGAGTGATGATGATAAGATTATAGTGGCCCGGGCCAGAAAACTGGAAAGATTCCTGTCCCAGCCTTTCCACGTTGCTGAGCAGTTTACAGGACAGCCTGGAATTTATGTACCCGTAAATCAGACCGTTGATTCCTTTGCAGACGTTCTGGAGGGAAAATACGATCATATGCCAGAAGAAGCATTCCTCATGGTTGGGAATGTAGATGGTGTGGTTGAAAAAGCGAAGAGACTGGGGGCGTAACCTATGGCAGACAACACCTTCATGCTAGAGATAGTGACCCCGGAAAGAATTCTCTTTAAGGATGAAGTTGACTTTATGGTTGCTCCTGCTGTGGATGGTGAAATAGGCGTAATGAGAAATCATGCTCCGCTAGTGGCAGCGCTCAAAATTGGCGTACTGCGTTACAAAGATGGTAAGGGTGCCGAAAAGAAAATGGCTGTCAGCGGCGGATTTATGGAGGTTATTGATAATACAGGACGCATATTGGCTGAAACAGCAGAACCTGGCGAATACGTGGACGTTCTTCGTGCTAAAGCTTCCAAAGAACGGGCCGAGAGAAGACTGGCCCAAAGGGATGAATCTATCAATCAACTTCGTGCTGAACTATCTTTGAAACGAGCTATAGCTAGATTAAGAGCAGCTGGAGCTGACTAATAAACCCCAATTGGGCAGAGTATTAACAAGCCGGAAGAAAGCTGAGCTAGCTTCTTCCGGCTTAATTGGTACTCTACCTCATTTTCTTGCAAGCCATAATAAAAAGGGTAAGGTATGTATTATGAATGATATGGCGAAATATCTGATTATCATAACCTTGTGTTATTATTTAGTTAAAGGGCTAATATATTTAATATTATGGCAGGCTACCAAAAAGGTGGAAGAGAAAGCAAGAGAGTATAAGAAAAAAGAACAGAAACAAAAGAAATTCAGGCGGGGAAAAGATGGATGGTATATAGTAGAGGACGATGAGGACTGATGTAACTGCTAGGACAGGGATATGATAACAAATGGGGGGATATGAGGATGGGTAGCGGGCTGATGATGGTTATAGCTGCGGTATTTATTATTACCATTGCCTTTGGCATGCTTATTATAAGGCAGTTTGGTTCTTTTGAAAAGAAAGCCATGAAAGCCAAAGTCAGGCAAGAGGAATATATTAAGGAATATTTGGCACTGATATCGGAAGAGGAAAGAAAACAGGCCGAAGAGGAAAAAAGGCTGGCTGAACTGCAGAATCAATCGGAAGCTGATGAGGAAAGCGACACAAATGATGAATCCAAATCCATGGAATAACCTTGGCTTTAAATAATTAATTTTATAATATCCTGACTGAGTCAGAATTTCAGATTGATCCCAACGCTTGTAATCCTGACTGAGTCAGGATTTTTCTGTTTTCAGATAGAAATTAAACAATCTCTATTTAAAACAGAGTAAAAATCCCCGGGAATAAATGAGTAAAATATGGGCAAGAATTTTTGTAATTAAAGCCTGGGGGGGAGAGATGTTAATGAAAA
>CAZBKS010000033.1:0-10580 GCA_964492475.1 uncultured Syntrophomonas sp.
AAAAAAGCAGGTCTGCCAGACCTGCACATATTTTTGCAAGGCATGGGGACGGTTCCTTTGCCTCGCTCATGCCTTGTTTGGCGAGGCAAAGGAACCGTCCCCATGCCTTGTCATTTTATCTGATTAAGCAAAGTTTGTATAAAAGCCATAATGATAATTCCCAATCCCAGAAGCCATAGAGCAACTGATATATAGGGATTAGATTTAAAAATGGGAAGTAAAAACATGATGATTATTGCCAATAGTGCCATTACCATAAGCAACTTGTTCCGGAACATTTTTCTAGCTCCTCCCTCGGGTGCACTAACTCTTATCTAAATTATAAAATGGCAAACCAGAAATATGATAGCACTATCGCAGAAAAATTAATCACTGCAGCTGTGGCAGAATAACCTCTAAGTAGTCGAGTATTTCCGGATTAGCCAGCGCATCACGGTTAGTTACTTTACGCCCGTTGACGATGTTGGAAATAGCGCTCTCGACCTTTTTCCCGTTCATGGTTCTGGGAATGTCAGGAATGGCTAAAATGACTTCCGGTACATGACGGGGGGAGGCATTTTCCTTCAGGGTCTTTCTGATTGCCTTTTCCACATCCGCAGTAAGTTCGTATCCTTCCTTCATTTTTACAAAAAGCACAATGCGCTGATTGTTATGGTGTTCCTGCCCGATGGCCAGGCTGTCTTCGATAGAGTTTACTTTTTGTACCTGGTTGTAGATCTCAGCGGTGCCGATACGTACCCCGGAGGGTTTAAGTACAGAATCGGAACGTCCGTAATATGTCACACCGCCGGTATCGGAATGTATTACTATATAGTCGCCATGATGCCATATGTTCGGGTACACACGAAAATAGGCATCCAGGTAACGGCTGCCCATGGGGTCGTTCCAGAAGCCGGTCGGCATGGAGGGACTGGGGGCCTCACAGACCAGCTCTCCCTGTTCATCTCTTAAAGGCCTGGCGTTCTCATCGTAGCAATTGACTTTCATCCCAAGTCCGGCACCCTGCAGCTCCCCTGAATATACCGGGCTGATGGGGCTGGCAGTACAGAAACATCCGTTAATGTCGGTTCCGCCTGCTATGGAATTGAAAAACAGGTCCTTTTTAATGTCCTGATATACAAAATCAAAACCTGCATCAGAGAGTGCTGAACCGGTCTGGATAACCTCACGCAGTCTGCTAAGTTCGGCAGCGTGTCGGGGTGAAAATCCTTCCGCCATCAACGCATGGATATAGCTGGCACTGAGTCCAAAAATGGTAACCTTTTCTTCCTCCAGCAGCTTCCAAATGGAGGAAGTTTCAGGCCAGGAGGGGTTGCCGTCATAGATGACGACCGAGCAGCCAGTGCCGATGGCCGCAAGCTGCCAGTTCCACATCATCCAACTGCATGTGGTGATATATAGCATACGATCACTTGTTTTTAAATCAGCATGCAGCAACAATTCCTTCAATTGATTGATGAGCAGTCCGCCTGCCGACTGCACCATACATTTTGGCTTGCCGGTAGTGCCGGAGGAGAACATCACTACGAGCGGATGCTCGGAAGGAAGCTGTTCGAAAGTAAAGTCAGCAGGCTGCTTTGCTGCCAGATAATCCTCCCATCGCACACTGCCCCGAATACTTTGTGCTTTGCTGATATCACCGGCATAGTGAGCAACGATGACCTTTTCAACTGAATCGATGCCCGCAGCTACCATTCGGGCATTTCCCAGAACGTCGAAACTCTTTCCCTTGTAATAATAGCCGTCGGCAGTAAGCAAGATCCTGGGCTCTACCTGACTCAGCCGCTCGATGGCAGCTGCATAACCGATGTCGGTTGCACACGAGCACCAGATAGCACCTACAGCAGCAGCGGCCAGCATCCCGATGACAGTTTCCGGCATGTTAGGCATGTACGCGGCAATTGCATCACCGGGCTTGATTCCATCGGTACGAAAAGCCGTTGCCAAGCACACCACATTATCATACAGTTCCTTATGCGAGAGCTCCGACCTTGTTTCATTTTCGCCGCGAAATATCAGGGCCGGTCCCTCCAGTCCCGAATAGCGCAGCATATTCTCCGCGTAGTTCAGCTTCGCCCCAGGAAACCAGACCGCTCCCGGCAGCTTATCCAAATCTCTAACCGGCGTCGTATATGGCTTTGACACGATGATGTCAAAGAAATTCCATAGTGTATCCCAGAATTCGGGTATGTGCTCCACCGACCAGGCATACAGCGACGGATAGTCCTTTAATGCAAGAGCATATTTTTCATTAACATGGCATAGGAACTCATACATTTTAGTGCTCTGTATATATGCCTGGGAAGGCTTCCATAATAAATGTCTCATAATATTAATCGCTCCTTTTATTTGCGGCACCTCACCCACCTCTTCCGGGGTGGCGGGTTACGTTTTTACTACCAAGCTCCTCAAGGTAATCCAGCAACAATGCCTGACTTGACAGGATCTTTCCCATATCTTTTCTATACTTTTCAGCAAATATCCTTTTCACTCTGCTCATTTGTTCTCTCAAGGCACGGGGACGGTTCTTTTGCCTCGCTCAGGCCTTGGGCAGCGAGGCAAAAGAACCGTCCCCGTGCCTTGCTTTTCTGAGCCGGGGGCTGTAATATCGGGGAGATAGCCTTTGCGGTGGGATTTGAGGACAGCAGCTACTTAAGCCGCCTATTCAAAAAATACAAGGGCCTAGCTCCGAGTGAATACAGGAAGTCCCTTGCGATGACTCCTGGTTAATTTTATCTTCGGAGTCATTATAGATTCTGTCATGAGATTTAGGCACGCATTTCACTGCTAGTTTTACTAAAACAGATCGTCGTATGGTATATCGCGGCTCCGGCTGGATAAGAATTGGGGATTTTGACTGCCGGCTTTAATATACATGGTTGTTTCATATTCATGATCGCCCTCTAGTTCTTCCATCTCTCCACTGGCAATCAATTCTGCCGCAGCCTGTAATTCAGGAATTTCTAACTCCTTTGCTTTCTCTGCCAGCCACTTTTCATTCTCGCCTGGCTCATAGCCTGGATCATTAAAATAGTATGATGTAACGCGGACTGTTATAGAGACATTCTCAGACGCCTCGTGGTGAACATCCATGGCTGTGAGCAGATAGAACATCCGGTTATGATCAATTCCTCCTTCCGGCCAGGGGGAATAATAACCATCCTCATAATTGGCAAATTTTCTATAGGCCTGATGCGGCATCTGCTCATAACTGTCTTTAGCAGCAAATAAGCTTTGTATAGCATCTTCCATAGCTTTATTACTCATCTTTTCCGGACAACCCATATACTGCAGCACATAAAAGACGGTATCGGCAAAGTTTGTATATCCAAAGGAACTAGCATAGTCATGGGTAGTCTCAAAGAATGACTCATAGCCATCCATATCAGGTATGTAGATCCAGCGGTAATCCCTGGCAAACAGGTTGAAGCTCTCCCGCATTTCGGAGGTTATTGCCGCACTACCATGTTGATCGATTACACTTTCAATGAAATCGGCGCCACTGGGATAATAGACAAAACCTGCTTCCGATGGTTCCTCCCTCTGTTCTATACTGTTCAGACTATTCGGGCTATCGATATCACTGCCGGATTCCACGGATGAACATCCTCCGGTAAGGAAAAGCCCCGCGCAAATGAGAACCGCTATAATATATTTAAATACAGATCTATACTTCAAAAATGAAACCTCCATTCGGGGGTCAAGGTTTGTTGACTCCCTCTTTCTATGTCTACATCTAAACCAATATGGCAATAGTTGGTTCTACCTCATAATGCTCCAGCAAAATACGTAAAGCTTCTCCACCCATGTAGCCTGATGCACCGTAAATTCCAACTTTAATCAAAAATTTCCTCCTCTAACAAAGTAGCTTCTCCACATGCTTCCATAATTACAATTCTTGTTTTTTCATCTAGATTTTCATCTAAGCTTTTTAGCAGTTCCTTTAACCAAACATTCATTTGATACTTCTCCTATCAAGTTATAGATTATCACGCGAGCTGAACGTTACCGGATGCAAACTCTTTATTAAGCAAGTGCGTAGTTTACAGCGCCTATCGCATGAATCAGAGTCGTATCAAATAACGGCACTTTCGAGTCTTCGGGTTTAACTAATAAGCCAATTTCCGTACAACCCAGAATGATTCCATCGGCACCTTGTTCTATTAAATCCTCAATGATTTGTTTATATTGGGCTCTTGATTCATCCATGATCTGTCCCAGGCATAATTCGTCATAAATTACTGCATTTACGATGGCTCTATCAGTTTCCTTAGGGATCAAAACCTTTATGCCTTGAGCCTCCAAACGTGATACATAGAAATCCTGTTCCATCGTATACCTTGTTCCTAATAGCCCAATTACTTTCATGCCATTAGACAAAACCTGTTGAGCTGTAATATCCGCAATGTGAAGCAGAGGAAGGCGAATGCCGTCCTGAATCTGGTCAGCAACTTTGTGCATGGTATTTGTGCAGAGCACAATAAAATCTGCCCCCGCTGCCTCAAGGCTGCATGCAGCATCAGTCAGAATCCGCGCCGTCTTTTCCCATTCGCCATTTCTTTGACATATCTCTATTTCCTCGAAATCCACGCTGTATAGAATACATTTTGCCGAATGCAGACCGCCCAGCCTCTGCTTGACTTCTTCATTAATAATGCGATAATATTTGGATGACGATTCCCAACTCATCCCTCCGATTAAACCAATTGTCTTCATATATTGCCCCTCCAATTTACATTGTGTTAACTTTATTGTATTTTAACACTTTGAATGTAATCAGCATTTATAACTTCGCTGCCATTTTTGGTTTGAACCTCAATCCAGTTTTCATTTACTTCAATTATTTTACCTTTTACAGTTGTACCAAATGATCCTGTAGATATCTTGCAATTCTTTCCAATATACTTTTTAAGTACCTCGTTGGTCATATTTATTAACCCCTTTCTTTTCCTGTTTTTAAGAATTGCTGATTTTTTCATTTCATTTTGTTGTGATAGAATAATTAAAAATATCACAAATAATGGCATATATATTGCAGTCCAAGTTGACAAATACAAGCAAACATCACCTCTTTATGTATTGGCTATGAATAATTACTCTGGAAATAAATCTCTTTGACTTCTCAAACACAGAGATTTATCATCTATAGCTCTCATTACCGCCAGAATTCCGTCCAGATGGTCGTATTCATGCTGCAATAATTCAGATAAGTCTCCTTCCAGCTGCATTTCCTGGTCATTGAAATTAATATCCTTGAACTGTATCTTACATCTCTTATGGCGTTTCACCTTCACCAATAATTCAGGAAAGCACATACAGTCGTCCAATACCTCTATAAGTTCATCATCTGGAAAATGCAGTTCGGGATTGATAAGAGCTACTGGCTTATCGATATGCATGTAGATCAACCGCTTGAATACTCCAATCTGCGGTGCAGCAATAGCTCTGCCTGCTCCATACCTGCTCCTGAAATCCATGAGGGTATCATGCAGGTCGTTGATAACTTCTTTTATATCGTCTGTTTCCTCTCTATGTATAAGCGAGCTGGCTTGATACAGTTCTGGATTCCCCAATAAAAGTACGTCTTTCACCATAATTACATCTCCTAATACTTTTAGTCGGCCCCCGGCATTGCTCTTTCCAGGATAACCGGGAGCTTATCAATCTATTCCTCGTTAGCAGTGATACTGCTTAACCTTATTATTACCGATTATTCTAGCTCCAAAAGGGATCAGCCCCAGCATGGCAAATTTGAAATGCTGAAGTCCGAAAGGTATCCCGATGATGCTTATACAGAAGATCAACCCTATGATGACATGAGTTATGGCAAACTCCCAGCCGAAAACGATGAGCCAGAAGATATTGAAGATCAAGCCACCCGCTCCAAAATTACCAAGTTCTATCTCTCTGCCAAAAGGCCACAAGACAAAACCGGCGATCTTGAAACACTGCAGGCCAAACGGTATCCCGATGATGGTTATACACAAAATCAGACCGGATAAAGCCCATAAAACAGCTGCAATGATCCCACCGATCAGCAGCCAGATGATATTACCGATAAAGTTCATTTTGTCTCCTCCAGATTTTCGCATTTGCTTTTAAAGAGGTGTCTGCGTCCAGGGCCTTCCCTCCCGTTATCTCCACTTCGGCTGCAGCTATCTTTTCATATACATCCAGAATATGCATTCTCTCCTCTTCCAAAAATATTTCGCAGAACATATAACTTACTTACTGTTTTATTCTATTTTAACAGCATCAAAGATTACCAGGACATCATAAATATTTATTCTCTCTTATCAGCAATTTCCTTATTATGGGCATATTCAGTACTCTTATCATTTTGTCCATGACATAAGATACTCCAGCCGTCCTTTACTGTGAAATTCCGCCGTAAACTTAACTATTAGTAATCAAAATTATCCAATGACTGTATATGCTTTCGTCCTGCTTAATTATCTTGAAACGTCAGCTTCAAAGGCTCTCATTATTACATTAAAATCAGGTGGTTCTCCATGATCATCGATCCAGAACCCCACTACCTGATTTGAATCCATTATCAGATCGATGTTTGTTGCTTCCTTCTGTTCGCTTTCAACCCCGTAGGTAATAAGAGTTACTGGTTGGCCCAAATAACTGGAGAAATCCAACCCATTTTGCTTCGAAATTTCATTCCTTTCATTAAGTAGATCACCGATATTCACCCCATTTATTACCTGATCAAAAGAACCGGGCAGCTGTAAATCATAGTTTGCACCGCTGTTCATCATAATTTGATAACCTTGTTGTTCCACAAATCGTTCGGCTGATTCAATTTGAGTTAATATCTCAGCTGCAGATTCGTTGGCATCAGCTTGATCCGTTAACCATTCATAAATTTCAGGATATTGTCCCTCAGACAGGTAAGCAATTGTCCTCTCGTTGCTTCGCATAGAATTAACATCCACCGTATAAACACAGCCATCAGGCCAGATTAAAAAATAACCCTTGAGTGACTCATAAGAATTATCTTTTCCGTTGAATTTGACATCTAATAACCCTTCCTCTTGAATCCTCTTTTTCATAAAATCATCGTCTTCCTGGCTGGTTAACTTTCTAACTGGTATTTCTTCAATCCTGGCTGTCAACGAGGAAATACCCACTGAATTACTAAAGGTTAGAAAATCGATCCACTGCAGTGTGCGATCGGATGCTTCGTCAGCTTCGCAAGCAGCTTTTTCGATCGTAACGCTCTCAATCATATCCCGATCCAATATCATATTCCCTGCTTCAATTGTCTGATAATCTACTTTTTCCCCGGCACAGCCAGCAATGAGTATGGCTCCTAACAAAAGAACTATTAATAGCTGTAATTTTCTCATTAACTCCTCCATCAATTTTTTTATTAACTATAACAATACCGTCAAGACGACACGTCAAAGCTGCCGTGCTTTATCATTCTCAGCACAGCTGTTAATATAACTGTATCGTTATAATTAATATGGAAATGGGAATACATATCTTACGTATCAGTAAATCTTCTGGTTTTGGCCATATTCAGCCACGTGCTGGCGTAATTCAATTATTTATTCTTTCAGTGCCAAATTCATATAAATTCATATTCTTTACCCTGGTATAGTAGCAAAGTAATGCAGTAACTTTTCCATGAATATGAATCGAAATTAAACCTCATATTGCCCAACAACAAACCACAACGAAACCGCCTCTTCAGTCCTTCAAGATAAATAGTTTATAAAGTGCCTGGGTACCATCGTTTTTCGCTCCATCAGCTGCCAGTTTTTCGTACAGCGTTTTTGCCAATTCCAAGCCAGGCGTCAGCATTCCCATTTCTTTGGCGCCATCTAAAGCAATGGTCATATCTTTAATAAAGTGTTTTACGTAAAATCCCGGCGCAAAATCACCTGCGATCATTCTTGGCGCCAGGTTGCTGAGAGACCAGCTGGCGGCGGCTCCTGATTCGATACTTTTCAAAACAATTTCGGCATCCAGTCCGGCCTTGTGCGCATAGGCCACAGCTTCACAAACCCCGATCATATTGGAAGCAATCGCGATCTGATTGCACATCTTCGTATGCTGCCCTGCTCCCGCTTTCCCTTGCAGCACAATGTTTTTACCCATCGCCTCGAAAACAGGCTTCACCCTTTCAAAGGCTTCCGGATCACCGCCAACCATAATGGACAGTCTGGCTTCTCTCGCACCGACATCTCCTCCTGAAACAGGTGCATCAAGGGCAGATATGTTTCTGGCCTTCGCCTGTTCATAGATTTTTTGAGCCAGCAGTGGAGAAGAGGTTGTCATATCGATTAAAACAGAGCCTTCTGGTGCATTGTCAATAATCCCGTTTTCCCCGAAATAAACCTCTTCAACATCTTTCGGATAAGCTACAATGGTGATGATTACATCTGATGCTGCAGCGACCTGACCTGCCGTATCCATCCACACTGCCCCTTTTACGATTAATTCAGCGGCTTTGCTTTTCGTGCGGTTATAGATATTTAACGAATATCCCGCCTTCATCAGATTCATAGCCATGCTTTTTCCCATCACACCTAATCCGATAAAACCTATTGGCATATTTTGCACCTTCCCTTGATTGACTAAAAAATCTCTCATTCCATCGGTTTATGCATCTCGATCCGACCGCCCTTTTTTGCTTCAGGCTTTTCCTCGATAATCTTGAAGTCCGCAATTCCAGCCTTTATCGCAACGGCTTCAAGCTCCTCGGCGGTAAGCCGGCGATAGCCTTCAGGATGGCCGACATTCCGCCTAAGCTGATAATCATCCATGCATTGCTGGGCGAGCAGAGGAAAAACAGGCATCATCGCATCATAGGTGAACCTCTTTTCATTGAAATCTCTCGGTCTTAATATGTTCATCACCTCCCTGGCTCTTATGAGACTACACTTATATATTAAAACTCTCAATATAACCACTGTTTATATTGTGGATTTTCTTTCATGTCTTCAAAAAGCCATACCATCCTATCAAGAAACCACAGTTTACCACAATATACTAAGACAGCTCCAAGCAACACATACCATATGGCGAACTTATAGGTACCCCAAATTACAAATAGGGCTCCAATTCCCGCAATGGCACTAAGCACATTCGGCAGTAATTTATGATGAATTGGAATCGAGACTTTATCCCGACTTGACCACACTCTCTCACCCAAAACAGATTTAGATGCCCAATTATTGGTAGATTTTGGCTTCGAAAATACTCTTGGGTTTAACATCGTCCATAAAACAGCGGCACTGATGGGTAGTATTGACCATAAACCAAGCCATGCTCTACTCCAAAAAGCTAAAACCAGAATAGGTAAGGCTGTATTTCTAGTCCATACACTCCAGGGATTTGAATGTCTTAACCAGGTTTCATCATTCAGGCCAAATATTTTACTGATTCTTTTTTCAATAGTCATAAGATTAAGTCCTCCTGGTTAAATCTTAACCAATAATAAAAAAACTACCCCAGATAATACTTACAACAAGCTCACATGGAAGAACGACAAAAAACAATGCCTTCCCGGCTTAATCCAGGAAGACATTGTAAATTCAATTATGTCATAAAATCTTTTCGCCTGGTTTGCTGCCAGCAGCGGTATCACTTATCTCCTTATTTTAACAACGGACATGAACAGCGGAAGCATTTGTCGTCTTCTATGTTGTTCAGACTGGCACAGGCGTTGCAGAAAATAATGCTGTCTTGTGATTTATCATATTTCTCCAGGGAATTTAAACCCTGGTGATGGCGCACCTTATCTCCAATCTTATAGTAATTGTAAACTGTATCGTCATCTTCGCTGTTGAGTTCATACATTTTGCCGTTGTCTTTTTTAATAAACACTGTGTACAGTTGGTAATTAACCCAGTAGGCATCACTCCCGGATTGCCGTTTGCGGCTTTTCTTCTCAACTTTTTTATCCACTACTACCCCGTCCCAGGTTTTGCTTCTGATTCTACCAATAGTTTGTAAAAGGGCTATAAGCATAAACATACCGCCAATGGCCAGGCCAATATAAAGAGCCTCGGGATTATCCATTTCCGGGCTGTTTTCACCGTACAGGTAAAAACCAACTATGGCTATCACCGTCAGTATGGACGCAAAAGTTATTGACCACACCTTGGAATTACGAATATACATGGCAAAAGCCGGATCGTTGATCAGGGGTGAATAACCGATTAAACTCCTGGCTTCTAAGCCAGGCTTTTCTGCAGTGTGCGGCATAGGGCTGCCGCACTCCGTACAGAATCGGATATTTTTTATGGAATTCGCTCCACAATGGGGACAAAGCATAATCTCTTTCCTCCGTTATAATATTGACCACCCTTAACGTCCTCCGTAGCTGGAACCGCCGCCTCCGCCGCCTCCGCCGCTGGAGAAACCCCCACCTCCCCCGGAACCGGATGATGATTTGCTTACCGCCTTCTCAGCAGATTGCAGAGCGCGTTCAAAGGAATTACCGATACCTTCGAAGGAATTATTAAGGGTGTTTATTCCGCTATAGCTCCCATAGTTCATCCAGCCATAACCGAATTTATAATCTCCATCCTGCATATTAGGAAATACTACTTCCAGCT